>CALMBN010000116.1 GCA_937860195.1 uncultured Novosphingobium sp. | reverse complement strand
ACAAGCAGAAGGCGCTGTCCGCAGCTCTGAAGCAGATTGATCAAGCCTTTGGCAAAGGCTCGGTAATGCGCTTGGGCGAGAAGCCGGTGGTAGAGATCGAGGCGATCTCTACCGGTTCGCTGTCGCTCGATATCGCGCTTGGCATTGGCGGTCTGCCCAAGGGGCGCATTATCGAAATTTATGGCCCAGAATCCTCGGGCAAGACGACGCTTGCGCTGCACGTCATAGCCGAAGCGCAAAAGTCCGGTGGCGTGTGTGCGTTCGTGGACGCCGAGCACGCGCTTGATCCGATCTATGCCCGCAAGCTGGGCGTCGATCTTGACGACCTTCTGGTCTCGCAGCCCGATACCGGCGAGCAGGCGCTCGAAATCGTTGATACGCTGGTCCGCTCGAATGCGATCGACGTGCTGGTGATCGATTCGGTTGCCGCTTTGGTTCCGCGCGCTGAAATCGAAGGCGAAATGGGTGACAGCCACGTTGGGCTCCAGGCCCGGCTGATGTCGCAGAGCCTGCGCAAGCTGACCGGTTCGATCAGCCGTTCGAACTGCATGGTGATCTTCATCAACCAACTGCGGATGAAGATCGGGGTGATGTACGGTAATCCCGAAACCACCACCGGCGGCAACGCGCTGAAATTTTACGCCTCGGTCCGGCTCGACATTCGCCGCACCGGCCAGATCAAGGACCGTGACGATATCGTCGGCAACACCACCCGCGTCAAAGTGGTCAAGAACAAGGTCGCACCGCCGTTCAAGCAGGTCGAATTTGACATCATGTATGGCGAAGGCATTTCCAAGATCGGTGAGATTCTCGACCTCGGCGTAAAGGCCGGAATCGTGGAAAAGTCTGGTGCCTGGTTCTCCTACGATTCGATCCGGATCGGCCAGGGGCGTGAGAATTCAAAGACCTACCTCAAGGAAAATCCCGAAATCTGTGACCGGCTGGAGGCTGCGATTCGCGGCCAGACCGAAGGTCTCGCCGGGGAGATGATGACCGGTCCTGACGCGGAGGCCGAAGTCTGATTCCCAGAGCTTCCGGCCGCGGCGGGCTGCCCGCTCGCTCCGGCCGGGACTGAACGGAGGGCGCTCCCTGTTCCCCGACACCCAAAGGGAACGTCCTCCAAACCACGAACCGGCACGGCAAGCCTGCGCGCAGGCTCACCGTGCCGGTTTTGGTTTGATCGACTGGGGACCGCAGCGCGTGTGCTCGACCAGAGCGTTCAATGCGTCTCCGCAGCCCTGGCTTTGATCACATCATCTGCGTGCCTGCCCGAAAGTTCGGTCAAGTGATCGAACACCGCGACAAACCCGGCCAGACCCTGGCTGAGTGACCGCAGTTCCGCGTCAAGCCCGTGCAGCGCTGACTCTGGCAACACGGCCTCAACCCGGTCCCACCGCGCCCAGTCCGGGTGCGGGAACAGCCCCAGGATCTGCCCGCGCCGCGCCGACAAGACTGATCCGGCCTTCGATCCGGTCCCACCCGGCGTATCCACTGAAACCTTGACGATCGGCTCGAGCAGATAGGGTGCAGCTGCAGCCATCGCCTCACCCATCGCCAACCGTCCGGCGATCCGGAACGCCAGCTCTGAACTGTCAACTGCGTGGAACGAACCGTCAATCAACTTCACTGCGACATCGACCACCGGAAAGCCCAGCGGCCCCTGTTGCATTGCGTCCCTGATCCCTGCCTCAACTGCCGGGATATACTGCCGCGGAATCGACCCGCCAGTGATCTTGTCTTCGAACTGGAAGCCTTCACCGCGCGCCAGCGGGCGGATTTCGATGACACAGTCGCCGTACTGCCCATGCCCGCCCGATTGCTTCTTGTGCCGCCCGCGTGCTTCGGCCGATTTGCGCACCGATTCACGATAGGCAATGCTCGGCGGCCGGGTATGCACCGCCACTCCAAACCGGCGTTGAAGCCGCCCCAACACCACCGCCAGATGATCCTCGTTTACCCCGCGCAGGATCGTCTCGTGGCTGGCATCATCCTGCGCCCATTCGAGCACCGGGTCTTCCTCGCACAACCGGTGCAGCGCGGTCGAGAGTTTGACGTCGTCCTTGCGGTCACGCGTGGTGATCGCGATCGCCGCGTTGCGCGGGGGATAGGCAACAAGCCATCGTTCGGCGAGCTCCGCTCCTTTTCGGCCAAGCAGTGCGCCACTCCTTGCGCCGTCGATTTTGGCCACGGCGACGACATCGCCTTCGTGGGCCGCAGATTGCTTCGCGGTCTTGTCACCCTGCACGAAGAACAGCGATCCGGTCCGCTCAGCCTCTCCGCCGACTATAAGCTCGTCGCCTTCGCCAAGCCCGCCGCCGAGCACCCGGCCCAATGCGAGTCGGCCCATTGCACCACCGTTGGTGACTTTGAAGACATGCAACGCGCTGCTGTCTGCCAGACCAAGCCGTTTGGCTGCTGACTTTGGATTGGGTGCTTCGTGGCGCAGCAGTTTCAAGAGTCGGCGGACCCCGCCGTCACTCAATGCCGACCCCAAAACCACCGGCACGACCTTGTTCCCGGCGGTATCCGCAGCCAGATCGGCCATCACCAACCCCTGGCCGGGCACTTCGTCGATCAGCAGCGCCTCAAGCATCGCATCATCAAAATCGGCAAGCGTTTCAAGCAAATGTTCGCGCTCGACGTGTTCCCGCTCAAGCAATTCGCCCGGAATTGCAACCTGTTCGCTTTCCTTTCCGGGTCGGTATCGATAGGCGCGTTCAAGCGCGAGATCGACGTATCCGGTCACCTTTTCACCGTCACGGATCGGGATTTGCCGCAGCGCCAGTGGTTCCTTGCTCAGCGGTTGCAGCTCGCCGATCAGTTTGCGAATCGCCCCGGCGCGGGCGTGCTCGATCTTGTTGACAAATACTGCGTGCGGCACGCCCAGTTCGTCGAGCAGTCGCAACGTCGGTTCGACCAGCGCTGCCCGCTCTGGTGCAGGATCGATGACCACCAGGGCCATGTCAGCCGATTGCAGCGCGGCCAGGCCGTCTGCGCTGAAGCCCGCGCCACCCGGCACGTCGATCAGCGCAAACCGGTCGCCGAGATAGTCGAAATGGTACAGATTCACTTCAGTGGAACTTCCCCGGGCGCGGGCCTCGGCGCTGCTATCCCCCACGCTCGATCCGGCTTCGACACTGCCTTGACGGGTAATCGTGCCGCTGGCGTACAACATCGCTTCCGCCAGACTGGTCTTGCCCGTGCCGGCCGGTCCCACCAAGGCGACCGCACGGGTTGCCGCTCTGCCAGACATGGTTCCATTCAGGGTGCTGCCCATCATCGCCTCCTCTTTGGGTAGGCACGCCGGGCGCTTTCAAAACTTGCACTCGGTCGCGCAAGGAATGCCGCAGATGTTCTGCCTCTCGCCAATGAGTCGCAAGCGGAAACTGCGCTATAAATCGGCCTTGTGCCGCAGCGGAGCAAGGCTTAGCTTTGGCAGCATGACAAGTGGTGCAGATTGGAAAGATCAGGTCGGTCGCAGTTGGGCCGACAATTACAGGTTGACGGACCGTTCGTTCGCCGGGCTGACCGAGCGGTTGCTTGGCCGGATCGGCAGTTGCGAAGGCAAGTCAGTGCTGGATATCGGCTGCGGCGCGGGTGAATTGTCACTGGCGCTGGCGCGCAGCAATCCTGGCGCCCAGATTGTCGGGGTTGATGTTGCTCCGGCCTTGGTCGAAGTCGCCCGGCAGCGCGGCGGCAAGCACACCAACCTTCGGTTCGAAGAGGCCGATGCGGGTGCATGGGAGAACGGCGCGTTTCGCCCCGATTTGTTGATTTCCCGCCACGGAGTGATGTTTTTTGACATGCCGCGCATGGCCTTTGGTCATTTGCGAGGTTTGGCAAACCCAGGTGCCGAGCTGATTTTCTCTTGCTTCCGAAGCCCCCGCCTCAATCCGTGGGCAAGCCAGATGGCCAGTCTGCTCAAATTGCCCCAGGCCAGCGACCCGCAGGCGCCCGGGCCCTTCGCTTTTGCCGATCAGGACTATGTACAGGCGATCCTGAGCGATGCCGGCTGGCTCGACATCGAGCTCGCCGAAGTCGACTTCGCCTACGTTGCCGGGACGGGTGAGGACCCGGTTGAGGATGCCTTGCAACTGTTCACCCGAATTGGTCCGGCCGCCCCGGCTTTGCGGGCGCTCGAAGGCGTTGCACGCGAGCGTGCACTCGGCTGGATGCGCGACTGGCTCAGCGAACATCGCAGTGGGGATATTGTCGCGCTCGCTGCTGCTGCCTGGATTGTGACAGCGAAGGCCTGAAAACCGCGCTTGCCGCTCGGCCAGCCGTGCCTTATCGGCGGCGGAATGACTTCAACGAACGACATCCGCCGCTCCTTCCTCGATCACTTCGGCCAGGCCGGGCACGAAGTGGTGCAGTCTGCGCCGCTGGTGCCCTACAACGATCCGACGCTGATGTTTGTCAACGCCGGGATGGTGCCGTTCAAGAATGTGTTCACCGGCCTCGAAACGCGGGCCACACCGCGCGCCACCAGCAGCCAGAAATGCGTCCGCGCCGGGGGCAAGCACAACGACCTGGACAATGTCGGCTACACCGCGCGGCACCACACCTTTTTCGAGATGCTGGGGAACTTCAGTTTCGGTGACTATTTCAAGGACCAGGCGATCACCCACGCCTGGACCTTGCTGACCAGGGAATGGGGCCTGGCCAAGGACAAGCTGACCGTCACTGTTTATCACACCGATGACGAAGCGTTTGACCTGTGGCAGAAGATTGCCGGGCTGCCGGAGCATCGGATAATCCGCATCCCGACCAATGACAATTTCTGGTCGATGGGTGATACAGGTCCGTGCGGGCCGTGCAGTGAGATCTTCTATGATCACGGCGATCATATTTTCGGCGGGCCACCGGGCAGCCCGGATGAGGATGGTGACCGGTTCATCGAGATCTGGAATCTCGTGTTCATGCAGTTCGAACAGGCCGCCGACGGCAGCCGGACCGAACTTCCCAAGCCGAGCATCGACACCGGCATGGGGCTCGAGCGGATCGCGGCGGTGCTGCAAGACCAGCATGATAATTATGAAACCGATACCTTCAAGGCGCTGATTGCGGCTTCTGAAGGCCTGACCGGAGTCAAGGCGGCAGGCGAACAACAGGCCAGCCACCGGGTGATTGCCGATCACCTGCGCTCAGTCAGCTTTTTGCTCGCCGATGGGGTGCTGCCGAGCAACGAAGGACGCGGCTATGTGCTGCGGCGGATCATGCGCCGGGCGATGCGCCATGCCCATTTGCTGGGGGCCAAGGACCCGTTGATGCACCGACTGGTGCCTGCGCTGATCACCGAGATGGGTGCGGCCTATCCCGAACTCGGCCGGGCGCAGCCGCTGATCGAGGAGACATTGCAGCGCGAGGAAGTGCAGTTCCGGCGAACTTTGGCGAACGGGCTCAAGCTGCTCGATGAAACGACTGGCGATTTGGGAGCGGGCGGAGAACTGCCGGGCGAAACCGCGTTCAAACTCTACGATACGTTCGGTTTCCCCTATGACCTGACCGAAGATGCGCTGCGCGCGCGCGGAATTTCAGTTGATCGCACCGGGTTCGATGCGGCGATGGCGCAGCAGAAAGCAGCAGCGCGCGCGGCCTGGAAGGGCTCGGGGCAGGCGGCGGACAGCGAAGTCTGGTTCGACATCGCCGAACGCGAAGGCGCAACCGAGTTCACCGGTTATACCGCCACCACAGCCGAAGCGCAGGTGCTGGCACTGGTCAAGGATGGAGCAGCAGTTCAATCTGTCCGCGCGGGCGACAGCGTGGCCGTGATCGTAAATCAAACACCGTTCTATGGCGAAAGCGGCGGTCAGGTCGGAGACCAAGGCGTCATCCGCGGCGAGGGTGAAGGCGGTCGAGCCCCACGGCCCGGCGTCGTGTTCCCACTTGAGCGTGCGGGTGTCGATGTCATAGGCGACGAGTTTCCCGGTCGCCGATCCGGCCACCAGCAGCGGGCCCGTGACGTTGCCGCTGGCGGTGACGCCAGTGAGGCTGCCGCTCAGATAGCCGTAGCCCACCAGGCCGCCGGTGTAGGTGGTGCCGGTCACGTTGCCGGTGGCCTGTGCATTCGTGATGGCGGCCACAGACGCCAGCAATGCAATAATCGCTTGCTTCAACATGACGCTACTCCTGAGCACTCTATTTCATTTCCTACAGGCTCGAATAAAAGTTCTATTTGTATTGCGCGAAGGCTTCCCCGCATTTCGACCGGCGCTTGCGCTTTTCGTCATGATCGGACTTGGCTGCGACAACACATGCCTCCCGCGTTCCCGCCTTCGGCGCCTCGCACTTGGCCAAAACTGCTTCCAGCCTGGCGTCGACGAATTTCT
>CALMBN010000115.1 GCA_937860195.1 uncultured Novosphingobium sp. | reverse complement strand
AAGCTCGCCCATCCCTATCGGTTTATTGCCCACAATGGCGAGATCAATACGGTGCGCGGCAACGTCAACTGGATGAACGCCCGCCGCCGGACGATGGAATCGGAACTGCTCGGTCCTGATCTCGACAAGATGTGGCCGATCATACCGCACGGCCAATCGGACACGGCCTGCCTCGACAATGCGCTCGAACTGCTGCTGGCGGGGGGGTACTCGCTGGCCCACGCGGTTATGATGTTGATCCCCGAGGCCTGGGCCGGCAATCCGCTGATGTCGCCTGAGCGCCGTGCGTTCTACGAATATCATGCGGCGCTGATGGAACCGTGGGACGGGCCGGCTGCGGTCGCCTTCACCGATGGCCGCCAGATCGGCGCGACGCTGGATCGCAACGGGCTTCGTCCTGCCCGTTTCCTTGTGACTGATGATGACCTTGTCGTGATGGCATCGGAATCCGGCGTGCTGCCGATCAAGGAGGACAACATCGTCCGCAAGTGGCGGCTGCAGCCGGGGCGGATGCTGTTGATCGATTTCGAGCAGGGCCGGATCATCGAAGACGAAGAGCTGAAGGCTCAGCTTTCAGCCAAACAGCCCTATGAGGACTGGCTTGAGGCGGCGCAGTACAAGCTCAAGGACCTTGACCTGGTCGAGCCTGAACTGGCCCAGTTGCCGGTCGAAACCACCAGTCTTCTGGATCGCCAGCAAGCCTTTGGCTACACTCAGGAAGACCTGTCACGGTTCCTGGAGCCGATGGCCGCGAATGGCGACGATCCGCTCGGCTCGATGGGCACCGACACACCGATTGCGGTGCTTTCGAACAAGAGCCGCCTGCTCTACGACTATTTCAAGCAGAACTTCGCGCAGGTCACCAATCCGCCGATCGATCCGATCCGCGAGGAGCTGGTGATGAGTCTCGTCTCGATGATCGGTCCGCGCCCCAACCTGCTGGGAATGGAAGCCGGGACCCACAAGCGGCTTGAGGTCGACCAGCCGATCCTGACCAACGATGAGGTTGCCAAGATCCGCTCGGTCGAGGCCGCGCTTGATGGCGCGTTCCGGACCGAGACTATCGACACGACCTGGGCTGCGAGCGCCGGGGTTGATGGCCTTGAAATGGCGATCAAGGAAATGTGCTGGGCTGCAACCGAAGCGGTGCTGCAGGACAAGAACATCCTGATCCTGTCAGACCGCGCGCAGGGGCCGGACCGGATTCCGATGCCGGCGCTGCTGGCAACAGCGGCGGTCCACCATCACCTTGTCCGGCAAGGCCTCAGGATGCAGACCGGCCTGGTGGTCGAAACCGGCGAAGCGCGCGAAGTACACCACTTCTGCGTGCTGGCGGGATACGGCGCGGAAGCGATCAATCCTTATGTCGCGTTTGAAACGCTGGAGGAAATCCGGGTCCGCAAAGAGCTTCCCCTCGATGCCAGGACGGTCAAGAAGAACTATATCAAGGCGGTCGGCAAAGGCATCCTGAAGGTCATGTCCAAAATGGGCATCTCGACCTACCAGTCCTACTGCGGCGCCCAGATTTTTGACGCGGTTGGCCTGTCGAGCGCGTTTGTCGCCAGCTACTTTACCGGCACCGCGACCACGATCGAGGGGATCGGACTGGCACAGGTCGCCGAAGAGGCGGTCCGCCGCCACCAGACCGCTTACGGCGACAACCCGATCTACCGCAAGATGCTGGATGTCGGGGGCATGTACGGGCTGCGGCTGCGCGGCGAGGAACACGCCTGGACAGCGTCGAACATCGCCAGTCTGCAACACGCGGTGCGTGGGAACTTGCCCGAAAAGTACCGCGAATTCGCTCAGACGATCAACGACCAGTCGAGCCGGATGCTGACCATCCGCGGGCTGCTGGCGTTCAAGAATGCGGAAAAGCCGCTCGATATCAGCGAGGTTGAACCGGCCAGCGAAATCGTCAAGCGGTTCGCCACCGGGGCGATGTCTTACGGTTCGATCAGCTGGGAAGCCCACACCACGCTGGCCGTGGCGATGAACCGGATCGGCGGCAAATCGAACACCGGCGAGGGCGGCGAGGATCCCAGGCGGTTCAAGCCGCTCGACAACGGCGATTCGATGCGTTCGTCGATCAAGCAGGTCGCTTCGGGCCGCTTTGGTGTCACGACCGAATATCTGGTCAATGCCGATGACGTGCAGATCAAGATGGCCCAAGGCGCGAAGCCCGGCGAAGGCGGCCAGCTGCCCGGCCACAAGGTTGACAAGACCATCGGCCAGGTCCGACATTCGACACCGGGGGTCGGCCTGATCAGCCCTCCGCCGCACCACGATATCTATTCGATCGAGGATCTGGCCCAGCTGATCCACGACCTCAAGAACGTCAACACCAAGGCGCGGATCTCGGTCAAGCTGGTCTCCGAAGTTGGGGTCGGCACTGTGGCTGCGGGCGTTTCCAAGGCGCGCGCCGATCATATCACGATCTCTGGCTATGAAGGCGGGACCGGGGCTTCGCCGCTCACGTCGCTGACCCACGCGGGTTCGCCATGGGAGATCGGTCTGGCTGAAACCCAGCAGACCTTGATCCTCAACAACCTGCGGTCGCGGATCTGCGTGCAGGCCGACGGCGGCCTGCGAACCGGGCGCGATGTCGCTGTTGCAGCGCTGCTCGGCGCGGACGAGTTTGGCTTTGCGACTGCGCCGCTGATTGCGGCGGGCTGCATCATGATGCGCAAGTGCCACCTCAATACCTGCCCGGTCGGGGTCGCCACGCAGGACCCGGTGCTGCGCGCGCGCTTCACCGGCCAGCCCGAACATGTGGTCAACTACATGTTCTTCGTTGCCGAGGAACTGCGGGCGATCATGGCCGAGCTAGGCTTCAGGACTGTTGGCGAGATGGTCGGACGGGTCGACAGGCTCGATATGCGCGGCGCGATCGACCACTGGAAGGCTGGCGGCGTGGATCTTTCTCGGATTCTTCATCAGGTTCCACTGGGCGACAGCCCTTCGCTGGGCTGGAGCGGGACCCAGGATCACGGGCTGGACGCGGCACTCGACAACGAACTGATCGCCGCTGCTGCCGATGCGCTGGACAGCAAAGCGCCAGTTGTGATCGAGCGCAAGGTCATCAACGTCAACCGTACCGTCGGCGCGATGCTTTCGGGCGAAGTGGCGCGGCGCTATGGCCATGCCGGGCTGCCTGACAACTCGATCAAAGTGAAGCTGACCGGGGTGGCCGGGCAAAGCTTTGGTGCGTGGCTCGCCCATGGGATCACTCTCGATCTGACCGGCGATGGCAACGACTATGTCGGCAAAGGCCTGTCGGGCGGCCGTGTAATCGTCCGCCAGCCGGGCCACGTCGAGCGCGAGGCGGGCGACAATATCATCGTCGGAAACACCGTGCTCTATGGCGCGATTGCAGGCGAAGCCTTCTTTAACGGTGTGGCCGGTGAGCGCTTTGCCGTGCGCAATTCGGGCGCGGTTGCGGTGGTCGAAGGCTGCGGCGATCACGGCTGCGAATATATGACCGGCGGGGTGGTTGCGGTGCTCGGCAAGACCGGGCGGAACTTTGCCGCCGGGATGTCAGGCGGAATTGCCTATGTATACGATCCCGATGGCCAGTTCGCCAAGCTGTGCAATACGGCGCAAGTTGACCTGTTGCCGATCGGCGCTGTGCGCGACGAAGACGACGGCGCAGGCCGACCGGCCCAGCGTCCCTCCAGCGTCTATGACACCGGCATGGGGGACATGCTGCGTCACGACGGCGAACGGCTGAAAGTATTGCTTGAGCGGCACCACCTCCACACCGGCAGCAAGCGCGCCCGCGGGCTGCTCGATGATTGGGCGACCACTGTCGGCAAGTTCGTCAAAGTGATGCCGCGCGATTACGCCAAGGCACTGAAACAAATCGAAACCGAGCGCCTTGAAGCGGCCTCGGTCGCAGCAGAGTAAATCGAATGGGTAAGGAAACCGGCTTTCTCGAACTTGACCGGCAGGATCGCGGCTATGCGGACCCTGCGGAACGGCTGCACCACTACAAGGAATTCGTCATTCCGCATGCCGAGCCCGCGCTCAAGGCGCAGGCCAGCCGCTGCATGAATTGCGGGATTCCATACTGCCATAACGGCTGCCCGGTGAACAACATCATCCCCGACTGGAACCATCTGGTCTATGAGGGCGATTGGCAGTCCGCACTTGAAGTGCTGCACAGCACCAACAACTTCCCCGAGTTCACCGGCCGGATCTGCCCCGCCCCGTGCGAGGCGAGCTGCACGCTTAACATTGTCGACCAGGCCGTGACGATCAAAAGCATCGAATGTGCGATCGTCGACAAAGGCTGGGAACAGGGCTGGATCGTCCCGCAGGTGCCAAAGCAGCGCACCGGCAAAACTGTCGCGGTGGTTGGCTCAGGACCCGCAGGCATGGCCGCCGCCCAGCAACTTGCCCGCGCTGGTCACTCTGTGACCCTGTTTGAGAAGAGCGACCGGCTCGGCGGTCTGCTGCGCTATGGCATCCCCGACTTCAAGATGGAGAAGGACCAGATCAGCCGCCGCCTGATGCAGATGATGGCCGAGGGCGTGGTGCTGAAGGATAGCACCGAAGTGGGGGTCCACGTTTCGGTCGAAAGCCTCAAGGAAAATTTCGACGCGATCGTGTTGTCGGGTGGGGCGGAAGAGCCGCGCCAGCTGACAATTCCGGGGGCCGAAATGGCCGGGGTGCGGCTCGCGATGGAATTCCTGACCCAGCAGAACAAGCGCAACGCCGGGGATGACGAGCTGCGCGCCGCGCCGCGCGGAACGCTGACGGCAACGGGCAAGCATGTGATCGTAATCGGCGGCGGCGATACCGGATCCGATTGTGTCGGCACCAGCAACCGCCAGGGCGCGGCCAGTGTCACCCAGATCGAGATCATGCCGCGTCCGCCCGAGCGCGAGGACAAAGCCATGGTCTGGCCCGATTGGCCGCTCAAGCTGCGTACCTCGTCCAGCCACGAAGAAGGCGCCAGCCGCGACTGGGCGATCAACGCCAGGCGCGTCGAAGGCACCGACGGCAAGGTCACCGGCCTGGTTTGCGTCCGGGTCGACTGGGATGGCGGACGGATGCAGGAAGTCGAAGGCAGCGAATTTACGCTCAAAGCCGACCTGATCCTGCTCGCGATGGGCTTTGTCGGACCCAAAAAGCAGGGCTTGCTCGATCAGGCCGGGGTTGAGCTCGATCCGCGCGGCAATGTCAGCGCAAACGTCGATGACTATCGCACCAGCGACCCGCAGATCTTCGCTTGCGGCGATATGCGGCGCGGCCAAAGTCTGGTCGTCTGGGCAATCCGCGAAGGCCGCCAGGCTGCCCGCGCGGTCGATGAGATGCTGATGGGAGTGAGCGAGCTGCCGCGCTAGGCGGTATCGACCAGCACCAGTTCGCTGTCCTCCAGCGCGGTGACTTCAACCACAGCCTCACCGGTAATCGCCACACCATCGCGGGCCGCAGCTTCAACCGCGCCAATCCGGACCCGGCCAGTGGCGGGGACGAGGTAGAGGTGGCGGTCGGCGTTGGTATCATAGCGCACCGTCTCCCCGGCCTTCACAAAGGCCCCCGCGACCCGCGCCTGCGCATGGATCGGCAGGGCATCGGCATCCCCCGCAATGCCCGATGCGAGCACTACGAACTGGCCGTCGCGGCTGCCTTTGGGAAAGGGTCGCGCGCCCCAGCTGGGGGCATGGCCGCGTTCGTCGGGCAGGATCCAGATCTGGAACAGCCGGGTTTCCTCGTCCTCCAGATTGTATTCGGCATGCTGGATTCCGGTGCCCGCGCTCATCACTTGCACGTCGCCCGCCTCGGTCCGGCCTTGATTGCCCAAACTATCCTTGTGGCTGATTGCGCCGGCGCGGACGTAGGTGATAATCTCCATGTCCTGGTGGCCGTGCGGCGGAAAGCCGGTTTGCGCGGCGATCGCATCGTCGTTCCACACGCGAAGCCGGCCCCACTGGGTCCGCGCCGGGTCCTGATAATCGGCGAACGAAAAGTGGTGGTGGGCATCGAGCCAGCCGTGATTGGCGGCACCAATTGAGGCAAAGGGGCGAAGTTCGATCATCGGATTTCTCCTTGAGCGGCCGCAGGGCCAGCTTACTCCCTTTAGATAGGGCTTGTCGGGCGGGCCGCCAGATGGGACGGAGCGGCAAACCCGCTATGAAAGTTTGCCCTTGCCCAAGATCGCCTTTCTCGCCTGCCCTGGCACGCTGCCCGGATCGCCCACCCGCCGGATCGATGCCTTTGAGCATGATAACCAGATCAGCGCCTTGCGGGTCGGGTTGGCAGGCCGCGCCGAAGTTGTGGACATCGACTGGCGCGCGCCGCTCGATGAACTCAGCCAGTTCGATGCCGCGCTCATCGGCACCGCCTGGGACTACACCGCCGCAAAGGATGAGTTTCTAGCCCGGCTGGAGGCCTTGGAAGCAGCCGGAGTGGTGGTCTGCAATGCCAGCGAAGTGGTCCGCTGGAATGCCGACAAGCTGTACCTCAAAGACCTTGCCGCGCGCGGCGCGCCCTCGATCCCGACGCTGTGGCCGGACAATCCCGGTTGCGCCGATGTGCTGGCCGCGATGGACCTGTTCGGCACCGGCAAAGTGGTCGTCAAGCGCAGGGTCGGCTCTGGCGCGGAAGGGCAGGAATGCTTTACCCGTGATACATTGCCAGATGCCGACTGGCGGCTTGGCCAGGCCGGTATGATCCAGCCGTTCCTGCGATCAATTCAGGGCGAGGGAGAATTGAGCTTTATCTTCGTCGGCGGCGCACTCAACCACGCCCTCACCAAGCAGGCCCAGCCCGGTGAATACCGCATTCAGTCCAGCTTCGGCGGGATCGAGACCAGGATCGAGCCTG
>CALMBN010000114.1 GCA_937860195.1 uncultured Novosphingobium sp. | reverse complement strand
GATCGAGCCGCCGGGATTGGCGCGCTCCGCCTTGATCCAGACTTCGTGATCCGGGAACAGCCGTGACAAGCGGACATGCGGGGTGTTGCCGATGGTGGCGAGGATGGATTCAGCCTTCATGGGGACGGTCCTTCTTTGCGATAGTGCGGGGCAAAGGTCTTTGCCCGTTTGAGTTCGGGGAAAATCACTGCCCAGATTGCGGTGACCAGAATAGCCCCCACGCCGCCCAGTGCAACCGCCCCGACCGGACCGAGAATTGCAGCGGCAAGGCCCGATTGCATTTCACCGAGCTCGTTCGAGGCAGAAATCGCGAGGCCGGAGATTGAAGAGACCCGTCCTCGCTTGTCGTTAGGGGTGTTGAGTTGAACCAGTGAGTTGCGGATAAACACCGAAATCGCATCGGCTGCGCCAAGCAGGGCAAGCATCGACAGCGACAAGGGGAAGCTGGTGGAGAGGCCGAACACGAAAGTCGCAAAACCGAACACTGCCACCGACCAGAGCATCTTGACCCCGACATTGTTCGCAATTGGGCGAAAGCTTAGCCAGGCTGCAATCAGCATTGCGCCAGCCGCCGGGGCCGCCCGAAGCAACCCAAGGCCCTCGTCACCGACGTGGAGCACGTCATAGGCAAAGGCGGGCAGCATCGCCGTTGCTCCGCCGAGCAGCACCGCAAACAGATCAAGCGTCACGCAGCCGAGCAGGAACCGCTCTTTCCACACAAACTGCGCGCCTTCCGCCATCAGTTTCAGTGGCTTGTCAGCAGCTGCCGCAGGCGGCGCGCGGTGGCGGATTGCGAGTAGCGTTGTCACTGCCAGGGCGAGCAACGCCGACGCATACCAATAGGGCAGGGACGGGTCGCTCGCGAGCAGAAATCCGCCAGTGGCCGGGCCGACGACCGCCGCCGATTGCCAGGCGATTGAACTGATCGCAATCGCTTTGGGTAGCAGCTCAGCGGGAACCACGTTGGGCGTGATCGCGCTGATCGCCGGGCCGATGAACACGCGTGCTGCGCCATAACAAGCCGCAAGGCTGAACAAAAGCGGCAGCGATACAAAGTCCCAGGTGTTGGCTGCCGCCAGTGCCAGAGCGATCAGCAAATCGATTGCCGTGGCAATCGCGCCAAGGTGGCGGCGGTCCATCCGGTCAGCCAGCAGGCCGGCGACCGGGGTCAGCAGCATGAACGGAATGAACTGGACCAGCCCCAGCATGCCGAGCAGGAACGCGGCCTCCTTTGGCCCCATGCCATAGTCGGTGCGGGCCAGTTGATAGACCTGCGCACCAATCACCACGACCATTGCGCTGGTTGCCCCGGTCGAAATGAACCGGGCCAGCCAGATCAGGCGATAGTCGCGGATTTGCAGGGGGTGGGTTGGGGCGTTCACCCCGCAGGCATGGCAGCGCCTCTGGCGCTTGCCAAGCGATCAGATGCTTTTGGACCTGATACTGCGGCTTTATCGGCTCTTGCGAAGGCGCGGATTTGGCTGCATCGCATCGATCATTCGCATGAAATCATCCAGTCGCAGGATCCGTTCGAACTGGAATCCGGCGCGATCATCAGCCGCCCAGATCAGGTGAGCCTCGATCCGGCCGATCTCGGGCAGGCGGATTGTCAACCGCTCACCCCGTTCCATGCCGAGGTCGCCATCGACCATAAAGCCATGGGCCGAAATGTTGACGATATGCAGATGCACGTCGCCGAGGCGGCGATGCTCGCCAATCGCTTTCTGGTCCACCGGATGCCGCGCCGCACGGCGCAGGTCGGTAACGGTCAATTGTGCTCCTGCGCCCATGCTTTTCGCATGCCTCCCGAACTGAATGTCAGTGAAGCTTACTATGGTCGTGAAAGGCAAAGATTGGGTAAACTGGCAAAAATCTGCTGTTCAACCTGGCTGGAGGACGCCGTGCTTCTTTTTCCCCGACGAGATACGAACATCACTTTTCACCGTGATATGAGCAGCTTCGTCTGAAATTGCCGCCCCATCGATCCGCGCTCCGCCGCCTGCGATCAGCCGCTTGGCTTCGCCCCGACTGGCGGCGAAACCGATCCCGACGAGCGCATCGACCAGCGCTATCCCATCGCCAGCTACCTTGAAGACCGGCAATTCCGCGCCGAGTCCGCCACCGGCAAATGTGGCGGAGGCGGTCGCTTCGGCAGCCTTGGCAGCGTCATCGCCGCGACACAATCGGGTCACCTCGTTGGCCAGCACGACCTTTGCGGTGTTGATCTCGCTGCCTTCAAGCGCCTCAAGCCGGGCAATCTCCTCCAGCGGTAGATCAGTGAACAGCCGCAGGAACTTGCCGACATCCCGGTCATCCGCGTTGCGCCAGTATTGCCAGAAGTCATAGCCGGGCAGGGCGTCTTCGTTGAGCCAGACCGCTCCAGCCGCAGTTTTGCCCATTTTCGCGCCGTCCGCAGTCGTCAGCAGCGGGGTGGTAACCCCGAACAGTTCCTTGCCTTCCATCCGCCGGGTCAGTTCGATCCCGTTGATGATGTTGCCCCATTGGTCCGACCCACCCATCTGCAAACGGCATCCATGGCGCAGCGCCAGTTCGCGGAAATCATAAGCTTGCAGGATCATGTAATTGAATTCGAGGAAGGTCAGCGGCTGCTCACGGTCAAGCCGCAGCTTGACCGAATCGAAGCTGAGCATGCGGTTGATGGTGAAATGTTTCCCGATATCGCGCAGGAAGGGGATATATTCCAATCCCGACAGCCAGTCGTCGTTATTGACCATGATCGCGCCGGTTGGGCTGTCGTCAAAGCGCAGGTAATTTCTGAAAGTTTCTTTGATGCTGGCGATATTGACGTTGATTTGTTCATCGCCCAGCAATTGCCGGGTCTCGGTTTTGCCGGAGGGGTCGCCGACTTTTGTCGTGCCACCGCCCATCAGGACGATGGGGCGGTGTCCCGCCTGTTGCAGTCGCCGCAGCAGCATGATGCCGACGAGATTGCCGACATGCAGACTGTCGGCGGTGGCGTCGAACCCGATATAGCCGGTGACGATGCCGCTATGCGCCTTGGCGTCGAGCGCGGCGGCGTCGGTGATCTGATGGATGTAACCGCGATCCGCGAGGGTGCGGAGAAATTCGGATTGATGTGCGCGCATAATGTTTTACCCGGACTCGCCGAAGATAATGCATCGAAAGCCGAAGCCTACTTCAATTATTATCCCGACGAAAGTACCAATGAAAATTGGGTCGTAATGTATTTTGAGGCAGGCTAACCCAGAAAGATAAGCGTTGTACCGGCGCAAGTTGGCGGACGGTGAAGTCCGACTGTAGCCGTCTCCAGCTGTTTGTTTTGGTTGAGCTTTCGGGTGCTGGATACCGGCTTGCGCCGGGATGACGTCAATAAATTGTAGGTGTATTTTGAAATGCGTCACCACCGAAAATTATTGTTGGCGTAAGATTATGGTTTTTTAGGCTGCTTTCACCGGCTGTTCGTCGGCGATCCATGCGCTTAAATCTAGCTTGGCGCGCGCGGTATAGGATTTTTTGCGTTCACGGCCACCCGGGCCGGTGGTGATCGGCGGAAAAAGGCCGAAATTGACGTTCATGGGCTGAAACGTCTCGGCGGTCGCCGCGCCGGTGATATGCGCCAGTAGCGCGCCAAGCGCCGTGGTTTGCGGCGGCTGTTCCATGACCTGTCCCCGGCGGGTGGCGGCGGCGAAACGTCCCGCGAGCAAGCCGATG
>CALMBN010000113.1 GCA_937860195.1 uncultured Novosphingobium sp. | reverse complement strand
AGACAATCGGCTTGTCGCTGGGTTTGGCGCAGGTTGGCGACCTTTCGACCTGGGGAGCGATCGCAGTGCTGACTGCCGCCGGCGGCTTGCTGATCCGGATGACCTTCACCGCCCGCGATCTGTTCGTAACCCGCATTCTGTCTGACCGGGAACTGGCGGCGACCAGCCGGACGGTCAAACTGCTTTTGAATGAATATGAGGAGAGCGGCTCTGACTGGCTGTTTGAGCTCGATCGGTCTGGCAAGCTGGTTGGCGTAACCAAGCGCTTTGCGGTTGCGGCTGGCGGGAAAGCCGGCACGCTGGAAGGCACGCCGTTCACTTCGCTCTTCGCGGCCGATGCGTCGCGCCTGGCCTTGGCTGAATCCATCGCGAACCGTCGCCCGCTCCGCTCGATGGTGCTGGCGCTTGACGGGATCGGCGATGGCCAGCCGCGCTGGTGGTCGGTCAGCGGCCGGCCCTGCCATGTCGGCGGCCATGTAACCTATCGCGGCGTCATTTCGGATATAACCAGCCGCCGCCTCGCCGAAGATCGTGCCGCGCATATGGCGAATTTTGATACCTTGTCGGGACTGCCAAACCGGGCGTTGTTCGAGACCGCCCTTGAAGACATTCTGACTGCACGAGCGCCGCAGGATCAGGTCGCCCTGCTGATGCTTGATGTTGATCATTTCAAAACGATCAATGACACGCAAGGTCATCCGGTTGGCGATGCCTTTTTGCGGGCGCTGGCCTCAAAGTTGTCAGGCTGCGTCCAGGATAGTGGCCTCGGCGGAAATCAACCACTGGTTGCGCGCCTTGGCGGCGATGAGTTTGCTGTCGTTGTCGCTGGCGAGGATGCCTGCGATCACGCGGTGCGGTTGGCCGAACTGCTGCTTGTCTTATTGGCCGAACCGCTGCTGGTCGACGGGCACGAGCTGCACAGTGGGGTCAGCATCGGGATCGCGCTCGCGCCGTTCCACGCGGAATCCAAGCTCCATCTGCAGTCCTACGCAGATATTGCGCTGAACGCGGTCAAAGCCAATGGTCGCGGCGCTTGGGAAATGTTTGAGCCTGGGATGGATGTGCAACTGCATGAGCGGCATTCACTGGCCCGCGATTTGCGCGGTGCGGTGGCACGCGGCGAGTTTCGTCTGTTTCTGCAACCGCTGATCGACATCGAAACCGAAGCAATGACCGGCTACGAAGCGTTGCTGCGCTGGCAGCACCCGACTCGCGGGTTGGTTCCACCCGATACATTCATCCCGATTGCCGAGGAAACCGGATCGATCGTGGGGATCGGCGAATGGATGATCCGCACCGCGCTGCATGAAATCTCGCTTTGGGAAGGCGGCGAAACCATCGCCATCAATCTCTCTCCAGTTCAGATCCAGAATGCCGGACTGTTGCCGGTGGTGATCAATGCCCTGGCCGAGAGCGGGGTCGACCCGGCCCGGGTCGAGTTCGAGATTACCGAAGGCGTTTTGCTCAACAACAGCGAAGAAAACCTCGAGGTGCTCCAGCGCCTGCAGGGACTGGGTGTCAAGATCGCGCTCGACGATTTCGGCACCGGCTATGCCTCACTCAATTACTTGCTGACCTTCCCGTTCGACAAGATCAAGATTGACCGCCGGTTCATTTCCGAACTGGTCACGCGTGAGGATTCGCGGGCGATTGTCGGCGCGGTAATCTCCCTCGCCAACCAGCTCGGGATGTGCACCCTGGCCGAAGGTGTGGAAGACCGCGAGCAGTTCGATCAGCTGCGCGAAGACGGCTGCCGGATGGTCCAGGGCTGGCTGTTTGGCAAAGCGCTCCCCAGCGAAGAATATCGCCCGCGCCCGGCGCGAGTGGCGCAACCACGCAAAGCGGTGCGTTCGCAGACGTATTCACGCCGCGTCCGGGCCTGAAGCCTGCGTCCGCGCACTGGCGCGGCTCAGATCCGGCTGCTAGCTCTTCGCCTCGCGTCCCACAGATTGCGCTGCTGGGGACCAGAGGATAAGCGATGAGCTTTACTGCTGACCGATTGCTGCTGTTCGGAGCCACTGGCGATCTGGCCCAACGGATGCTGCTCCCCTCGCTTTGCGCGCTCCATGCTGACAAGCTGGTGCCCGATGATCTCGAAATCGTCGGCACCGCCCGCCAGCCGTTCGACGACGCCGGTTATCGCAACTTTGCGCGCGAGGCGCTGGAGAAGTTCATGCCGCCCGAACGGCGTGGCAGCATGGCGACTTTTCTCAACCGTCTGACCTACCAGCCGCTCGATGCCAATGACATTGCTGGCTATGCCGCGCTGGCGGAAAAGGTTGGCCAACCCAGCCAGGGCCTGGCGATCTTCCTTTCGACCGCGCCGAACCTGTTTGAGCCGACTATCGCCGGCCTTACTGCGGGAGGACTTGCGGGATCCACGACCCGGATCGGACTTGAGAAGCCGCTTGGTACAAGCCTTGAGACCAGCCGCGAAATCAACGATGCAGTGGCCCGCGCTTTCCCCGAAGACCGGACCTTCCGGATCGACCACTACCTCGGCAAGGAAACCGTTCAGAACCTGTTGGCGCTGCGTTTTGCCAATATCATGTTCGAACCGCTGTGGAATGCGGCGCATATCGATCATGTTCAGATCACTGTCGCCGAAACTGTCGGGCTTGAGGGCCGCGTCGGCTTTTATGACGGCGCGGGCGCGCTGCGCGATATGGTCCAGAACCATATGCTCCAGCTGCTGGCGCTGGTCGCGATGGAACCGCCCGCCAATTTCAACGCGACCGCGATCCGCGACGAGAAGGTTAAGGTTCTGCGGACCCTGCGGCAGGTCACACCGGATGAAACCGTGACCGGCCAATACCGCGCCGGGGCAATCGGCGGCCAGCCGGTGCCGGGCTATGATGAGGAACTGGGCAAGGACAGCGACACCGAAACCTTCGTCGCGATCAAGGCGCACCTTGATAACTGGCGCTGGAAGGGTGTGCCATTCTACTTGCGCACCGGCAAGCGCCTGCCCGAACGGCGGACCGAGATCGTGGTCCAGTTTCGCAATGTCCCGCACTCGATCTTCGCAGGAAAGGGTGCACAGACCGTACCGAACCAGCTGCTGATCTCGCTCCAGCCGCATGAGGATATCCGCCTCTCGCTGATGGCCAAAGTGCCGGGTCTGGACCGGGACGGGATCCGGCTGCGCTCGGTTCCGCTGGATATCGCGATGGACGATGCCTTCGCCGGGCCAACCAAGCGGATCGCCTATGAACGGCTGCTGCTCGATCTGATCGAAGGCGACCAGACCCTGTTCGTCCGGCGCGATGAAGTGGAGGCGCAGTGGGAATGGATCGATGGTATTCGGGCAAGTTGGGCGGGCAATGGTGTGACCCCGAAGAACTACACCGCCGGATCGTGGGGCCCCAGTGCGGCCATTGCCTTGACCGAGCGGGGCGGGGTGACCTGGCATGAGTAAGCTTCACCCAGCGATCGGGCGCGTCACCGCGCGGATCATCGAGCGGTCGAAGGACTCGCGCCGCCGCTATCTTGAGCTGATGGATGCCGAAGCCGAGAAGTTCCCGAACCGCGGCGCGCTGTCCTGCTCAAATCTTGCCCACGGTTTTGCCGCAGCTCTGGATGACAAGGCAGCAATCAAGAGCGGCCGAGGCGCAAATCTCGCCATTGTCACCGCCTACAATGATATGCTTTCGGCCCATCAGCCCTATGGTCGGTATCCCGAAGCGATGAAGCTCTATGCCCGCGAGATTGGCGCTACCGCGCAGGTTGCGGGCGGGGTCCCGGCGATGTGCGACGGGGTTACCCAGGGCCAGCTGGGCATGGAACTCAGCCTGTTCAGCCGCGATGTGATTGCGCTCAGCACCGGCATCGCGCTGAGCCACGCGATGTTCGATGGGATGGCACTGCTTGGCATCTGTGACAAGATCGTCCCCGGACTGGTGATCGGCGCACTGCGGTTTGGCCACCTGCCGGCGATTTTCGTGCCAAGTGGTCCGATGCCTTCGGGCCTCGCCAACAAGGAAAAGCAAAAGGTCCGCCAGCTTTACGCCGAGGGCAAGGCCACCCGCGCTGATCTGCTGGAGAGCGAAAGCGCCAGCTATCATTCGCCCGGTACCTGCACATTCTATGGCACCGCCAATTCGAACCAGATGATGCTGGAGCTGATGGGACTGCACATTCCCGGTGCCAGCTTTGTGCCGCCGGGCACTCCGCTGCGATCAGCGCTGACCCGCAAGGCGGTGCACAGGCTGACCGAAATCGGGCGCGAGGGTGACGATTATCGCCCGATGGGCCGGGTGGTGGATGAAAAAGCGATCGTCAACGCTGCCGTCGGCCTGCTCGCAACCGGCGGTTCGACCAACCACGCGATCCATATTCCGGCGATGGCCCGCGCTGCCGGGATCAGGATTGACTGGCAGGATCTGGACGAGCTGAGCGCCGCAGTGCCGCTGATCGCGCGGGTCTATCCCAATGGCGGAGCCGATGTGAACCACTTCCACGCCGCCGGGGGCATGGGCTATGTGATCCGCGAACTTTTGGATGCCGGTCTGGCCCATGGCGATGTGCTGACTGTGGCTGAGGGCGGGATGGCGGCCTATGCAGATGAGCCGTATCTTGAAGGCGATACACTGGCATTCCGTCCCGCGCCGAAGATCAGCGGTGATGATACGATCCTGTCGCCCGTAGCCGCGCCGTTCCATCCCGATGGCGGGATGCGGCTGGTCCAGGGCAATCTTGGCCGCGCTACGTTCAAGACTTCTGCGGTTGAACCGGATCGCTATACCATCGAGGCTCCGGCCCGGGTTTTTGACAGCCAGGAAGCGGTCCAGACCGCATTCAAGGCCGGCGAACTCGATCGCGACGTGATCGTTGTGGTCCGTTTTCAGGGTCCGCGGGCCAACGGCATGCCCGAACTGCACAAGCTGACCCCGCCGCTGGGCGTGCTTCAGGACAAAGGCTTCAAGGTCGCGCTGGTCACTGATGGCAGGATGAGCGGAGCCAGCGGCAAGGTTCCCGCTGCGATCCACGTGACACCCGAGGCGCTCGGCGGCGGACCGCTAAGCCAGGTTCAGGACGGCGACGTGATCCGGCTTTGTGCGAACACCGGCAGCCTTGAAGTGCTTGCCGATCTCTCCACCCGGACCCCGGCCAAGCCCGGTGAAGCGATGCAGGGCATGGGCCGCGAACTGTTCGCGATGCTCCGTGCCCACGCCGACGGGGCCGAGCAGGGCGGATCGGCGATGCTGGCCGAGGCTGGGCTGTGACCAGCCTCGTTGCCGTCGATATTGGCGGAACCCATGCCCGCTTTGCGCTGGCCGAAGTGGTGGCAGCTGGGAGCATCGTGCTGGGCGAGCCGGTGACGCTCCACACCAAGGACCACGCCAGCTTTCAGACCGCGTGGGAAGATTTCGCGCGGATGCAGGGCGGGGCGCTCCCCAATGCAGTGGCAATCGCGATTGCTGGGCCGGTCGGGGGTGAAGTGATCCGCTTTACCAACAACCCCTGGGTGATCCGCCCCGCGTTGATCCCCGAGAAGCTCGGCACCCCGCGCTACACCGTCATCAACGATTTCGGTGCGGTTGGACACGCGGTGGCCTGTGCGGGGGAGGAACACTTCGTCCACCTGACCGGGCCAGACTTGCCGCTCCCGGCTGAAGGCACCCTGTCGATCGTTGGCCCCGGCACCGGCCTTGGCGTGGCGCATGTCTGGCGCAACGGCGAAGGCGCCTACCGGGTGCAGGCGACCGAAGGCGGGCATGTCGACTATGCCCCGCTTGACACCATCGAGGATGCGATCCTGGAGCGGCTGCGCCAGCGCTATCGGCGGGTCTCGGCTGAGCGGGTGATTTCAGGCCCGGGCCTGGTCGATATCTACGAAGCTTTGGCCGCGATGGAGGGCCGCGCGATCCAGCCGGTCGATGACCGGACCTTGTGGGGGCTGGGCACCAGCGGAGAAGATAGCCTGGCTGCCGCTGCGGTGGACCGGTTCTGCCTGTCGCTCGGCTCGTTCGCGGGCGATATCGCTTTGGCCCAAGGGGCATCGGGCGTGGTCATTGCCGGCGGCCTTGGCCTCAGGATCAAGGACACCCTGCTGCGCTCGGGCTTTGCCAACCGCTTCACCGCCAAAGGCCGGTTTGCCGAACTGATGGCCCAATTGCCGGTCAAGCTGATTACCCATCCCCAGCCCGGCCTGTTTGGCGCGGCGGCTGCTTTTGCCAAGGAACACCTGACGTGAGCCCGATCGAAACCATCATGCGCATGGCCCCGGTAATCCCCGTGCTGGTGATCGAGGATGTTGCCCATGCCGTGCCGATTGCGCAGGCGCTGGTTGCCGGCGGATTGCCGGTGCTGGAAGTGACCCTGCGCACGGCCAGCGCGCTTGAAGTGATCCGCGAGATGAAACAGGTTCCCGGCGCGATTGTCGGCGCGGGCACCGTGCTCAACGAATTCGCGCTGGAAGATGCGCTGGCGGCGGGGAGCGAGTTCATCGTCTCGCCGGGCCTGACCGACAGCCTGGCCAAAGCTGCGATTGCCGCCGAGGTCCCGTTTCTGCCCGGCATAGCGACCTCGTCGGACATCATGCGCGGACTCGATCTGGGGCTTGACCGGTTCAAGTTCTTCCCGGCCGAAGCCAATGGCGGAATTCCGGCGTTGAAGGCGATTTCCGCCCCGTTCGGTGCAGTCAGGTTCTGCCCGACCGGCGGGATTACCGCCGCGACCGCACCGGACTGGCTCGCGCTCGATGCGGTGCTGTGCTGCGGTGGATCGTGGCTGGTCCCCAAAGGCGCGCTGGATATAGCGGCGATTGAAGCGGCGGCCCGGGCCGCGATTGCGTTGGCCCCGTGAACCTGCTGCCGGAACTCGATGCACGCCTGTCAGAGCTGCACGCCCGCACGACTGAAACCCCGTTGTTCAACCCGGTGTTCCAGCTCAGCCTTGAGCTGTCCCGGCGGATTGAGAGCGGGGAGCTGACGCTCGACAAGCTGGCCGATCTGGTCGCCGAGCTTGAATGTGACGGGCTTTTGGCCCGGGCGCATCGTCTCAACCGGCTGGTTGCCCCGATTGCGCGGTCTGACAATCTCTCTCGCCTGTCCAACCTGGCCGACACCGCTGACTTCGAAAGTTTTGCCGCCCGCTGGCAGCATCCGGCAGCTCATATCGTATTCACTGCGCACCCGACTTTCCTGCTGACGGGGAGCCAAAGCGAGGCCGTCGCGAGCGCTGCGTCCTCGGGCGAAATCGGCGCAGCAACCGCCTGCGTTGCGCCGCATCGGCGCGATGCGATCACGCTCGACAGTGAACACCGCGCGGCGATGGACGCGATTGCCCGCGCCCAGACCGCGCGCGATACGATCAACCAGAGCCTGTTTGCGCAGGCCCGCGCGCGCTGGCCGGACCGATGGCGGGGTCTGGCTCCGCTGCCGCTGCGGTTTGCGCATTGGGTCGGCTATGACATGGACGGCCGAACCGATATCTCATGGGCAACCTCGCTGCGCTACCGGCTGGAAGAGAAGGCCGAGCGGCTCGCGCGCTACGCCGTTGCGCTTGGCGAAGTGGCGCCCGAAGTCGCTGGGATGTTGTCCGCTGCCTCAGGATATGCCGCGACGCAGGCCAGGCAACTCGCCGCGACTGACCTCAAAGATCCGTCAGCGCTTTCGATCACTGCCAACGGGTTTACCGCCGACCACCCGCACAAGCTGACCAGCCTTTCAGCCACAATCCTAACGCTCGAGAACTTGGCTGCCACTGCCGATGATCGGGCCGCCGAAACACTCCTCATCGCCGCTGCCGCGATGCGCGCCGATGGGCTCGGCATGGGCTGGATCCATTTCCGGGTGAACGCCAGCCAGCTGCAAAACGCGATCCGCCGCCGGATCGACTCCAGCGGCAAGCTCGATCTGGCGAGCCAGGCCGCGCTGGTGCGGATGCGCGAGCTGCTGGCCGAGGCGCAGCCGCTCAGGAGCAATTTCGCCGCGCTTGCGATCGAAACCTCGACCGCAATCCGGCAGTTCCTTGCGATGGCGCAGATCCTCGCTCATGTGGATGCCGATGCGCCGATCCGGATGCTGGTGGCCGAATGCGAGCAGCCGACCACGGTGCTGGCTGCGCTCTATTTCGCCAAGCTGTTCGGGATCGCGGACAAGGTCGACGTCTCGCCTTTGTTCGAAACCGAAAGCGCGCTGGAACACGGCGGGCGGTTCCTCGACGCGCTGCTCGCCGAAGAGGCCTACCGTGACTATGCCCGCAAGCGAGGCCGGGTTTCGGTGCAGACCGGATTTTCGGATGCCGGAAGGTTTGTTGGGCAAATTCCCGCTGCCCTCGCCATCGAACGCCTGCAAGGGCGGCTCAGCGAAGCGATGGCCGCGAACGGCCTTACCGATGTCGCAGCGCTGATTTTCAACACACACGGCGAGGGGATGGGCCGGGGTGCCCATCCCGACAGCTTTGCCGACCGGCTGGCCTGGCCGTTATCGCCCTGGGCGCGGCGCCGGTTTGCGCGGGCGGATATCCGGCTTGAGCCAGAGGTCAGTTTTCAGGGCGGCGATGGCTATCTGTATTTCGGCACACCCGAACTGGCACTCGCCACACTGACCCGGTTCATCGAAATGCCGCCAGGTTTGACCGAGGGCGAGGCACCGACCGATCCGTTCTATCGCCGCACCGACCTGAGCCTTGATTTCTACCGCGCGATCCGCCGGTTCCAGGCGGCACAGCTGACCAGCCGGACTTATCCGCGCGCGGTCACTGCATTCGGGCTCGGATTGCTTAACGACACTGGCAGCCGCAAGTCGCGCCGCCAGTCTGACCTCGCCGCTGACCGCGAACTAAGCTTGCGCCAGATCCGCGCGATTCCACACAACGCGGTGCTCCAGCAACTGGGCTATCCGGTCAACGTGATCGCAGGGTTTGGCTCGGCCGCGGAAGGCAACTACGAAGCACTGGCCGAGCTGCTGACCACCAGCGAGCGCGGGCGGCAGCTGGTCCGCTTTATCCGCAGTGCCAATGCGCTCGCCAGCATCAAGACCGTTGCGGCCTTTGGCGAGCTGTTCAACTCGGCCTATTGGGCCAGTCGGCCTTACCGCGGCGACGAGGGTCAGATCGCCGATGCCTGCCTCGCGCTTGCCGAATATCTCACCACCGATGACCGGACCGGGGTGTTCCGGCGGCTGGCATCGCGGCTCAGGGTCGATGCGCTCAAACTTCACCGGCTGCTCGCGCTGATCCCGGATGAAGCCCCGCAAGTGGGCCGCGAAGGCACACGGCGGATGCTGGGCGTGCTTCAGGCACTGCGGCTGGCGCTGATGCAGCACATGTTCCTGCGCGCAGTCTCGGTCCCGGCCTTCAGCCGCGCCAATGACATCAGCCGAGAAGATGTGCTTGAAATGGTCTTTACCTTGCGGATCGAAGAGGCTCTGGCTCAGCTGCGCCGGGCCTTTCCAACCAGCGAACCAGACCTTTCCGACTATACGCTGACCGAGCCAAGCGATTATCCGGACGGCAGCGCGGTGGGCTATGATGCGATCCACCGTGACTTCATTGACCCGATCGAGACTGCGCAGGCACTGGCGCTGCGGATCACCACAGCAATCGCCAACCAGTTCGGTGCGCATGGTTGAAACCACGGCCCTTGGATCGGAACCCGTAAAGCCCCTTCCCCGATGGGGAAGGGGGAAGTGAGTCAACATCAGCGGAATCTGGAGTAAGGCGCTGATCGGGCAGCGTTAACCTTTGCTGTCTAAGCGGTCCCGGCACGAAACGCACCTGGGCCGCGGCTGGCCTTGACCAAGGGATGGGGTTAGAGGGCCAGCTCAGGCCTACAGTTGCTGGGACGCA
>CALMBN010000112.1 GCA_937860195.1 uncultured Novosphingobium sp. | reverse complement strand
CTGTGCGACAAGGTGATCGAGATCGATCAGAGCCCGATCGGCCGCACCCCGCGCTCCAATCCCGCGACATACACGGGCGCCTTCACCCAGATTCGTGACTGGTTTGCGGGCCTGCCCGAAAGCGGCGCGCGCGGGTATAAACCCGGACGGTTCAGCTTCAACGTCAAGGGCGGGCGGTGCGAGGCATGTCAGGGCGACGGACTGATCAAGATTGAAATGCACTTTCTTCCCGATGTCTACGTGACGTGCGAGGAGTGCCACGGCAAACGCTACAACCGCGAAACGCTTGAGGTGAGGTTCAAAGGCCACTCCATCGCCGACGTGCTCGACATGACGATCGAGGATGCGGAAGAGTTCTTCAAGGCCGTTCCCCCGATCCGCGACAAGATGCATATGCTGAATGAGGTTGGCCTTGGCTACGTCAAGGTCGGCCAGCAGGCCACAACGCTGTCGGGCGGCGAGGCGCAGCGGGTCAAACTGGCCAAGGAACTCAGCCGCCGCAGCACCGGCCAGACGCTGTATATTCTGGATGAACCCACCACCGGGCTGCACTTTGAGGATGTCCGCAAGCTGCTCGAAGTACTGCAACGGCTGGTCGATCAGGGCAATTCTGTGGTGGTGATCGAACACAACCTCGATGTCATCAAGGTGGCGGACTGGATCGTCGATCTGGGGCCGGAAGGCGGCGTACGCGGCGGAGAAATTGTCGCGGAAGGCACGCCGGAGCAGGTGGCGGGGAATGCGAAGAGCTACACCGGCGGCTATCTCAAAGAACTATTGGCCCGTTAAGTCAGAGATTTGCAACACCCGCGTTCGATCAAAACAAGCAACTTCAAGGCGGCGGCCTATGCCATGCCATCACGCACCAGCCCTCAAACCCTCCCGAACTTTGCCTCAAACCCAGCCATATCACCGTTCGCCAGAAACTGCGCCTGTGTGACCCAATTGTCCTTTGCGGGGCGACCGGCGAAGGGTCCCAGTTGTTCATCGAGATTCGCCAGGTCCGCCTCGGTCAATCCGGCGATCTGGGCGAAAGAGGTGATACCCAAGGTCGGCAGCAGTGACTGGAGTTTTGGGCCCAGGCCCTTGATCCGCGACAAATCGTCCGGTCCGCCCATGGCGATCGGCGGGGTTTGTTCTGGCTCGGGTTCGGGAGCGGGCTCGATTTCGGGTTGTGGCTCTGGCTCCGGCTGAAACTCCGGCCACGGTTCGGGAACCACTTCGGGCGCAGGCGCAGGCACCTCGACCGGAGAAGGGGCAGGCGATGGCGGCGTTGGGGGAGGTGCGGCAACTTCGCGCGCAACCGTCGCCGCTTCGACCACATCCTGTGCACCCACGGCGATCACCTCGGCCGCGCCGCCAAGTGTTCCGGCCATCGCTGGTGGGGTCAACACCGTTGCCGGAGGCGCATCGATCAGCGCCTGATTTCGTTTGATTGACGCTGCGCCTTCATCGAGCACATCCGGTTTGTAATTGCGCGGTGCCGCGCCTTTGCTGCCACGTCGCAGCAACAGCCAGCCAACCACCAGCACAACCATGATGGCTGCGCCCAGAACCATCCAGTTCGCTTCGATCAATTGCGTCATCGCGCGGCCTCCTTCATCGCTTTACGCGCCAACATTGCGGCGGAACAACACCCGGTCTTCGGGGCCGAAACCCTTGTGCCAGATCACATATCCATAGGCGAGCAGGATTGCTGGCACGCCCAATGCCAGCTCGGCCCAGACCGGAAGGAACCGCGTCACGACCCAGCCGACCAGCACTGCCGGCGCAATCGCCCAAACCAGCGGCCATCGGAACGGATTGACCAGGCTTCCGAGAATTCGCGAAAGCAGCCAGCCCTTGGCCAAAGAAGCCATTGCCAGTGACAGCAACAGTGCGGCCGCAGCAGCGGCGGCGGCATATTTGTCATCCAGCGCCAGATTGCGGACAAGCATGATCCCGCCGATGGTCAGTGCGGCCTGGAGCGCGATGGTGGTCAGCGAGAGCCACAGGTTGCGCAAGCGCGCAACATAGACCAACGCCGCCTCGCTCACCACGGCGGTCGCGGCCATCACTTCGGCGGCGAGCAGGAAGGCCAGCGCGCCGGTCCCGCCGATGAATTGCGGACCCAGAATTCCCATCACCGCTTCGCCCGGGATCGCCAGAGCCAGGGCCACGCCGATCTGCGCAGCAATAATCCAAAATCCGACCTGATTGACCTGCTGAACAATTGCGGCGCGGTTACCTTCCTTTAAGTTGCGGGTGATCACTGGGCCCAGGATCGGCTCGAAACTGGTTTTGAGCTTTTGCGGCAGTGAGGCGACCTGCTGCGCCGCGAAATAGACACCCACTGCCGTCGGTGTCGTGAAGAACCCAAGCAGTGCAATGTCGAGCTTGCGCGTGCCCCATTCGACCAGATCGGCCCCAGCCAGCGGCGCGGAGAGCAGCGCCAGCCTGCCCAGCTTCAACGGGTGCGGACGCCATTGGCGGGGCAGACCATAAGACTTGAAGAGCGGCCAGAACGCCACCAGCATCGCTGCCAGCTTGGCCAGCAAAAACGACAATGCCAACCCCGCAGCGGGCAGGATGAACAGGAACGCGATTGCTGCCAGGACCTGCATCCACGGCTCAACCAGCGAGCGGGCGCGCACCGTCGCGGCAACATTGTAGCGATAGGCCAAAGCCGCCAGCGCAACCTCAGTCAGGGCGTTGAACACCAGTGCCAGGGGCAGCAGCCGGTCCCACTCGGTAAAGACCCCGCTGGGAAACATTGGCGCTGGGACAAGGTAGAGCAACGTCGCAGCGCCGAGTGACAGCACCAGCGTCAGCAGCAGCCCATCGGCGATCACGTGGACCGGCTCGCGCGCATCTTCTGACAGTCGTTGCGCAAGGCCGCGCCGCTGGCCGAGCACGCAGAGCTGGCTGATCAGTTCGACAATCACCAATGCCGAAGCATAGCGGCCAAGCGCTTCAACCCCATAGAACCGTCCGGCGATGAACAGGAACGGCGCAGTCCCGCCCAATCGCAGCACGAAGCCGAGAAAGTTGGTCCGTCCGCCTTTGGCCAGCGCAGCGATGTCCTGATCGGGGGCCGCGCTCATCCGCCTTCGCCTTCGGCGCGCAAGGGGCGGGCGAGCAGATTGGAGACAACTTGTGCAGCCGGAGCTTCGCTTTTGAGCAAGCAATCAACCGCATCGACGATCGGCATTGCAATACCGAGTTGGCGGGCCAGATCGGCCAGCACCGGCGCGGTGTGTGCGCCTTCGGCGATGCTGCTCTTACCGGCCAGCGCCTCGGCAGCGGTTAGCCCTTCGCCCAGCGCCTTGCCGAGCGAGAAATTGCGGCTGGAAGTGGACGAGCAGGTCAGCACCAGATCGCCCAGCCCGCATAACCCAGCCAGCGTCTCGGCCCGTGCGCCGCGAGCCAAACCGAACCGTGTCATCTCGGCATAGCCGCGCGCTATCAGGGCGGCGCGGGCGTTCTGGCCCAGTCCCAGCCCCTCAACCACACCGCAAGCGATGGCGAGAACGTTTTTGACCGAGCCGCCGATCTCCGCGCCGATCACATCATCGGAGTAATAGGGCCGCAATGAAGGCCGCGAGATCAGCGGGGCGAGCCGCGACCATTGCTCTGCGCCGCCAGCGCAAGCCAGCGTTACGGCGGTCGGAAGGCCTGCGGCGACTTCGTGGGCAAAAGTCGGCCCGGACAGCACCGCGATGCTGGCGCCGGGTGCCGCCTCTGCCGCAACATCGGCCATCAACCGTCCGGTTCCGGCTTCAATCCCCTTGGCACAGAGCACCAGATCGCGGCGGCCTTGCGGCAAATCAGCGAGCACCCGCGCCAGATGCTGCGCAGGAGTCACAACCAGAACAACAGGTGTAGCGGCAAGTTCAGCCAGATTGCCGGTCGCACGGATGGTTTCAGCAAGCTTGGCCGAGGGCAAAAACAGGCTGTTGGTGCGGCTTTCGTTGATCTCTGCTACCAATTCCGGCTCACGCGCCCACAACAGTACTTCACTGCCATCGCTCGCCATCGCTTGTGCCAGCGCGGTGCCCCAGGCTCCGGCTCCGATCACACCAACCGGCCTGCCCCGGCCTTGATCCGGGGTCATGCCTTCACCCCTGCGCCGCGCACCGGCGCGGCATCGGGATCGAGCGGCCAGCGCGGGCGGGCAACGAAATCGAGCGGATCACTTTGACCAAGTCGCTCCTGCCCGGCCCAGGCGATCATCGCTGCGTTATCGGTGCACAACGCCAGCGGAGGCGCAACGAACGGCAGGCCGTGCTCGGCCGCCAGCGCTTCCAACGCCGTCCGCACCGCCAGATTGGCGGCAACCCCGCCTGCGACGACTAGCGCGGTCGGCGGATCGATCAGTCCAAGCGCCTTGCGGGTCCGGTCAATCACGCAATCGATCGCGGCTTGCTGGAACGAGGCGGCGATATCGGCGTTTGCATACTGACCAGACTCTTTGGCTCTGAGCACCGCGCTCTTCAACCCTGCAAAGCTGAAATGCGGTTCGGCAGACTTCAGCAATGGCCTTGGCAAAGGCACCGTGCGCGAATCGCCCTCGCGCGCCAGCCGCTCGACTGCCGGTCCTCCGGGAAAGCCG
>CALMBN010000111.1 GCA_937860195.1 uncultured Novosphingobium sp. | reverse complement strand
TGAACCGCGTAATGATTTGTCTATTGCCGGAAATTTCCTTTACACCCTGCGCGGCGAAGTCCCTGATGAAATCGCTACCCGCACCATAGATGTTGCGCTGGTGCTTCACGCAGATCACGAATTGAACGCTTCGACATTTGCAGCCCGCGTGACTGCCGCTACTTTGTCAGATATATACTCATCGGTCGTTTCCGCCATAGGGGCGCTCAAAGGGCCGCTGCACGGCGGAGCCAACGAAGCCGTGCTGACCCGTCTGATGTCGCCCGATGATGCGGTTGCGGCCGGTGCGATGGCGCTGTTCGGCGAGAAATACGGCGACGAGGTTCGCGTGTTGTCGATGGGCCGCAATTCCTACTCGGTCGAACTGTGCGGCGGCACCCACGTGCGCGCCACCGGTGATATCGGGGTGTTCCGGATCATTTCTGAAGGTGCGGTCAGCTCGGGCGTGCGGCGGATCGAAGCGATGACCGGCGAGGGCGCGCGGGCATGGTTGGTCGGGCGTGAAGAGTCGCTCAAGAACGCTGCGAGTCTGCTGAAGACAACCCCGGACGATGTAGAAAGCCGGGTGGCGGCGTTGCTCGATGAACGCCGCAAGCTGGAACGCGAGCTGGCCGAGGCGAAGAAGGCACTGGCACTCGGCGGTGGTGGCGGCAAGGCTGAGGTTGCTGACGAAGAGATCGGTGGGGTTAAATTTTCCGGCCAGGTGCTTGACGGGCTCGATCCGAAAGAACTGCGCGGGCTGCTCGATAATGCCAAGGCCCGGATGGGGTCAGGCGTTGCGGTGGTGGTTGCGGTGAACGATGGCAAGGCAAGCATTGCTGCGGCCGTTACCGACGATCTGACTGGCACAGTCAGCGCCGTCGATCTGGTCCGCGCGGGCGTTGAGGCACTCGGCGGCAAGGGCGGTGGCGGTCGGCCCGACATGGCCCAGGGCGGCGGACCCGATGGGGCCATGGCTGATGAAGCCATTGCTGCGGTGCGGGCAGTGCTGGGCGGCTGAGCCCCTCTCAACTGCGGCTAGCTCGCTGCGCTCGCAAAGCCTGCGTATCTCTCCCCTGAAGGGGAGCGAGCATTTAATAGCCCTCTCCCCTTCAGGGGAGAGGGTTGGGAGAGGGGGGCACCCCGTGCCCGCGCAGCCGCGAACTCCTCAGCAGCGGCTTTTCGTCCAGTTCGCCCTCTTCCATGATCTGCGCGCGGAATTCATCGCGCTTTTCGTGGATCGAGGCGATCACCGGGCCCATCGGCACGCCGATATCGACCAATACGGCCTCCGAAAGTTGCAGCGAAGCTTCCAGTGTTTCAGGCACAGCGTGACTGGCCCCGGCGCGATAGAGCGCGGCTGCATTGCTGGCGTCGCGGGCGCGGGCAATGATCGGCAGATCGGGATAGGCGCGGCGGAGCTGGCGGACCATCCGCTTGATCGCGACCGGATCGTCCATGGTCAGGATCACCGCGCTGGCCTGTTCCGCCCCGAACCGGGCGAGGGCATCGTTGCGGGCCGCATCGCCGAATTCGGTCTTGAAGCCAAGCCTGCGGTTTTCGCGGACCTGATCGGTGTCGGCATCTATGATCAGATATGGCTTGTCGTGCGCGACCAGCATTTCTGCAACCAAGGTGCCAACCCGGCCGCCGCCGATGATCAGGCTGCGGTGGCGCGCATCGTCGTCGGGATGGCTATGCAGTGCCCCGGCCTGATCGACCCGCCGCGCCAGCCACCGACCCAGGATTGCCAGCAGCGGGGTGATGGTCAGCCCGAGCGCAGTGACGATCTGCCAGAACTGCGCCGCATCCGCGCGGATAAGCCCGGCCGCAACCGCGCTGGTCAGCACGATCAGGGTTGTTTCGGATGGGCTGGCGAGCAGTATGCCCGCCTCGGTCGCTGTCGCCATGCGCGAGCCATGCAGCCGCAACAGGATCCCGGTAACCAGCGCCTTGGCCGCCAGCACCAGCGTGGTCGCGAGCAGGATTTCACCGAGCCGGTCCCAGACGACGGTCATGTCGATGCTCATCCCGACAGTGAGCAGAAACACGCCGAGTGCGAGCCCCTTGAAGGGCCCCAGCATCGCCTCAACCTCGACATGGTATTCGGTCTCGGCGATCAGCAGGCCCGCAACCAGTGCGCCGACAATCGGCGATAGCCCCACCGCTGCCGTAACCAGCGAGGCCACGATCACAACCAGCAGGCTCGCCGCCAGGAACAGCTCGGGGCTTTTGGTACGCGCGGCTTGGGCGAAGAGGAGGGGCAGAAAGAACCGCCCGAAGCCAAGCAGCGCAACCACGACCAGCGCGCCAAGCCCCAGCGTTGAGAGCAAATCGCCCAGATTTTGTTGCGAATCCCCCCGGCCCATCGCACCGAGCAGGAAGATGATCGGAACCAGGGCAATATCCTCGAACAGCAAGGTGCCCAGCGCGGCCCGGCCAACCGGGGTTCGGGTGTCAGCGATCCGCAGGACCAGCGCGGTGGAAGACAGTGCAAGCGCCAGACCCAGTGCGAGCGCGGTGGCCAACGAGTTGCCGAGCGCCATCAGCACCAGCGCGATCAGCAGACCACCGCCAAACAGTTCCATGGCACCAATCCGGAAGATCGTGCGCCGCATTTTCCAGAGTCGTTCGAACGATAGCTCCAGACCGATCGAAAACAGCAGCAGGGTAATCCCGAACTCGGCAAACGGGGTCAGCCGTTCGGGATCGCTGATCGAGACATAGGAGAGCCACGCGTAGTCGCTGACCAGCCCTCCCAGTCCGAACGGGCCGACCAATAGCCCGACCAGGATGAATCCAATGACCGGGGTGATCCTGAACCGCGCGAACAGCGGAATCACGATTCCCGCCGCGCCCAGGATCACAAGGGCATCGCCAAGCGAGGAGGTTGGGACGAAGTCAGTCGGGTTGGCCATCCTTGCAGCTAGAGCAATTCGGGCGCAGTTGTCATCCCATGAGCGACCCTGAAGCCGCAGATGTGGTCATTGTTGGCGGCGGCCCGGCTGGGATGCTGGCCGGACTGTTGTTCGCGCGCGCCGGGATTGAGACAGTTGTGCTGGAAAAACATGGCGATTTCCTGCGCGATTTCAGGGGGGATACCGTTCACCCTTCGACAATGGAGATCCTTGACCAGCTGGGGATTCTGGAGCGGTTTCTGGATCGGCCCCACACGCGCTTGCATGAAGTACGCGCGACGATTGCCGGGCAGGAGGTGGTGATTGGCGATCTCAGCCACCTGCAAGTCCCCGCACCGTTTGTCGCGATCATGCCGCAGTGGGACTTTCTCGATTTCCTGCGAGACGAAGCGGCGGAGTTTGCAGCATTCCGGCTGGAGCTCAACGCCGGTGTGGAGCGACTGATTGACGATGGTCAGCGCATCACCGGGGTGGAACTGGATGACGGTCGCACGGTCCGTGCGCGCAAACTGGTGATCGCGGCTGACGGGCGCAGTTCGATCGTGCGGCGCGACGCGCTGTTGCCGATAACTGAAATCGGCGCGCCAATCGATGTGTTCTGGTTCCGCGTCCCCAAGCCGATCGATAGTGCAGGGGCGCTTCGCGGCATCATTGCACCGGGCACGCTGATGGCGCTGATCGATCGCGGCGACTATTGGCAATGCGCCTATGTTTTTCAAAAAGGGATGGGTGAACAGCTGCGGGCGGGCGGGATTGCCGCGTTGCGGGCCCGGATCGAGGCAGTTGCGCCAATCCTTGGCCCGCTGGGCACCGTGTTGGCCAACATGGATCAGATGCACCTGCTGTCGGTCAAAATCGACCGGCTAGACCGGTGGCATCGCCCCGGTCTGCTCGCGATTGGCGATGCTGCCCACGCGATGTCGCCGGTCGGCGGGATCGGGATCAATCTGGCGATCCAGGATGCGGTTGCTGCTGCCAACCTGCTCGCCGCGCCGCTGCGTGAGCGAGAAGATGTGGACAATCTGCTGCACCAGGTCGAGGCCCGCCGCGGCCTGCCGACCCGGATTACCCAGCGCGGCCAGCAACTGGCACAGGACCGGATAATCGGCGCAGTTCTGCGCCCCGGTGCCAACTTCACCCGCCCGCCTTGGCCGGTGCGGATGCTGGGCCGGTTTGCGCTGCTGCGGCGGATTCCTGGTCGGATGATCGGACTGGGATTCCGCCGCGAGCGGGTCAGCTCGCCCAAAGCGTAGCGGCTACTTCCAGTTCGCCATTTCGGCATCGAGGTTCTGGACGATCGCTTCAAAGAAGCCCTCGGTGGTCAACCAGGCCTGCTCTGGGCCGATCAGGATCGCAAGATCCTTGGTCATCTTTCCGCCTTGGACGGTATCGATGCAGACCTTTTCGAGTGTTTCGGCAAACCGCACCACATCGGGCGTTCCATCGAATTTTCCGCGATAGATCAGCCCGCGAGTCCAGGCAAAGATACTGGCGATCGGGTTGGTGCTGGTCGCCTTGCCCTGCTGGTGCATCCGGTAGTGGCGCGTAACAGTACCGTGCGCGGCCTCGGCCTCTACCGTCTTGCCGTCGGGGGTCATCAGCACCGAAGTCATCAGCCCGAGCGAGCCGAACCCTTGCGCGACCTGATCGGACTGGACGTCACCGTCATAGTTCTTGCAGGCCCAGACGAACTTGCCCGACCATTTGAGCGCCGAGGCGACCATGTCATCAATCAGGCGATGTTCGTAAACGATCCCGGCTGCGGCAAATTTCTCCTTGAAGCCTTCGTTGTCGAAAACTTCCTGGAACAGGTCCTTGAAGCGCCCATCGTAAGCCTTGAGGATGGTGTTCTTGGTCGACAGATACACCGGCCAGCCCAGACCGAGGCCGTAGTTCAGGCTGGCCCGCGCGAAATCGCGGATCGAATCATCAAGGTTGTACATCGCCAGCGCGACACCGCCCGAGGGATACTGGAACACTTCCTCGTCGATCACGGTGCCGTCGTCGCCTTCGAATACCAGACGCAGCTTGCCGGGGCCGGGGACCACGAAATCGGTCGCCTTGTACTGATCGCCAAAGGCATGACGGCCGACCACGATCGGATCGGTCCAGCCCGGGATCAGCCGGGGCACGTTCTGCATCACGATCGGCTCGCGGAACACCACGCCGCCCAGAATGTTGCGGATCGTGCCGTTGGGCGATTTCCACATTTTCTTGAGGCCAAACTCCTCAACCCGCGCTTCATCCGGGGTGATCGTCGCGCATTTTACGCCGACGCCGTATTGCTTGATCGCATTGGCGCTATCGACCGTGATCTTGTCGTTGGTTTCGTCGCGCTTTTCGACCGAAAGATCGTAATATTTGAGGTCGATGTCGAGATAGGGCAGGATCAGCCGTTCGCGGATCCACTGCCAGATAATGCGGGTCATTTCGTCGCCGTCGATCTCGACGACGGGGTTCTTCACCTTGATCTTGGCCATTTCGGTCGTGCTTTCCCCGGGGATTTGGACGGCTTCCCTTAGCAGAGCCCAAGCGGTGCGCAAGTAAGGGCTGGACGGGCGCGGCACAGCGCTTTAATCGAGCGGTTAAACGCCAGCGAAGAGGATGTGCAGCATGAGCGAGGAAAACCAGGTTCTGACCACCGTCGAAGACGGCGTGCTGATCGTGACGATGAACCGGCCCGAGGCCAAGAATGCGATGAACAAGGCGCAGGCCGAGGGGATCAGCGCGGCGATGGACCGGCTGGAGGCTGATCCTGATCTGCGGTGTGCGATCCTGACCGGGGCTGGCGGCACCTTTTGCTCGGGGATGGACCTCAAGGGCTTTCTGCGGGGTGAGCGGCCCAGCATCGAAGGGCGCGGGTTTGGCGGTTTGACTGAATGGACCCCGACCAAGCCGGTGATTGCGGCGGTCGATGGCTATGCGCTGGCCGGCGGCATGGAACTGGCGCTCAGCTGCGATCTGATCGTCGCCAGTTCGACCTCCAAGTTCGGCATTCCCGAAGCCAAGCGCGGGCTGGCCGCAGCGGCTGGCGGTCTGATCAAGTTGCCCCGCCAGATCCCGCCCCGGATCGCGATGGAACTGGCGCTGACCGGAGATTTCATCACCGCCCAGCGCGCCTATGACCTGGGTTTCGTCAACCGGATTGTCGAAGGGCCGGCGATGGCAGGCGCGAAAGAACTGGCCAAGGCGGTCGCGGCGAACGGTCCGCTGGCGCTGATCGCCTCCAAAGCGATTATTCGCGATTCGCACAGCTGGAGCGACGAAGAGATGTGGGCCAAGCAGGCCGCCTATATCGCCCCGGTGTTTGTCAGTGAAGATGCCCGCGAAGGCTCGCTGGCCTTTGCCGAAAAGCGCAAGCCGAATTGGCAGGGGAAGTAGCTTCCCATCTTTGCTGCAAACAAAAAAGGCCTCGGATATCCGGGGCCTTTTTCATGAATGGTGGGCGTAGCAAGGATTGAACTTGCGACCCCTACGATGTCAACATAGTGCTCTACCACTGAGCTATACGCCCGCACCATTCAGGTCTGCCCGAGGCCGTCGCCCCGGACAGGGGAGCGCCATTAGCGGGGCCTCCCGCCAATGGCAAGCCGTTAGATCGTGGCCTGCGCTTGCGGGCTGAAAATGCGCTCAACTTCCAGCACAAGATCCTTCAAATGGAACGGCTTTGACAGGATTCGGGCCTGCGGAGCCTCACGGCTGGCCTTGAGCGTCACAGCCGCAAAGCCGGTGATGAACATGACTTTGGTCTGCGGGCTGATTTCCGCACAACGCTGGGCAAGTTCGATCCCGTCCATTTCCGGCATGACGATGTCCGACAGCAGCAGATCGAACTCGCTGCCTTCGAGATAGGGCAAAGCCGCTGTGCCGCGATCAACCGCGACCACCTCATACCCGGCATTGGTCAGCGCCCGCGCCAGATAGGTGCGCATGGCTTCTTCGTCTTCAGCCAGGAGGATCCGGATCATGGTGGGCCTTTGAGAGTCGATGTCTGAACAGGCTTATACACGCGCCCGGTTAACAATCCCCGTTCATTTTGAAGTTGACCGGCTTTGACACAGGACCGCGAGCAAGCCAGCCTGCCGCCATGAATGGCAACTCGGTAATTCAAGGCGATTCGCGGCAAACGGCGGGCGGGTCGATTCCTGACGGCGGCGGGATTCCGGCCTTCTCGCTGCGCCTGCCGCAACCATCGATGTTGCCGTTGTTGATCGCCGTGCCGCATGCCGGGCGCGCCTATCCCGCCAGTCTTCTGGAACGGATGCGCAATCCTGGTTTCACGACGCTGCGGCTGGAAGACCGCTATGTCGACCGGTTGGGTGAGGCGGTGGCGCGCGAGACTGGCGCGGCACTGCTGATCGCTCACGCGCCGCGCGCCATGATCGACCTCAATCGCGCCGCTGATGATGTTGATTGGGATATGTTCGCACTGGGCAAGCCCGCCAGTGCCGGAAGTGGTGACGCCGGAATGCGCGCACGCAGCGGTCTCGGCCTGATCCCGCGCCGCCTGCCGGGGCTGGGCGAATTGTGGAAGCGGCGCCACGATGAAGAAGATCTGACGAACCGGATCGACGCGGTCCACAGCCCCTATCATGCCTGTCTGGCCGATTCCCTGGCGCAATTGCGCGACCGGTGGGGTGCGGCACTGTTACTCGATCTTCATTCGATGCCGCCGCTCGGTCATCGCGGCGGTCAGGCCGCTCCTGAATTTGTCGTCGGCGACAGATTTGGGTCGGCGTGCCACGGCGCACTGGTTGCCAGCTGTTTTGGCTTTTTCGCCGAGGCGCGGTGCTCCGCCGCCCACAACCGGCCCTATGCTGGCGGCTATGGACTTGAACGCCATGCCGCGCCGGGTGAGGGGGTTCACGCGCTCCAGCTTGAGGTTGACCGGTCGAGCTATCTCGATTCGCGATTGGCCGAGCCAGGCGAGGGGTTTGACCGGATGGTCGATCTGCTCTGCGCGCTGGTCCGCCGGCTTGCCGCTGCCACAGCCGATCTAGGGCAGCAGGGCGGGGCCGTCGAATGGGCCAATGCAGCCGAATGAGCGCCCGATAAAAAACCACCTCGTGCATGCAGCACGAGGTGGCCAAGGTTCAGGGAGGAGGTGCACTTTCGCACACCAAGCCAAGTCGAACCATGAGGGCAGTCCGACAAGACTATTCATAAGATAGGCGGATTGCCCCTTGCTGGCAAGTGGCAGCGTTATGCATACGAATGAAATGCCTGTCCGCGCGGGATTTTTACAACCCGCGCGGGTCGGTTAACTCA
>CALMBN010000110.1 GCA_937860195.1 uncultured Novosphingobium sp. | reverse complement strand
CCGATCGTAGCCAGATCACCATTGTAGCCATGGCTCTCGTTAAAATTTTGCAGATAGATGGCCACACAATTGTCGAGAGGCGCACGTCGGCAATGGATGATGTGGGCATTGGGAAACAGCAATGCGATAAGGCCGAGCATCTCGAAATTATGCGGGCTTTTGTCAACCATGCGAAGGGCGCCTTCGGGAGCGCGCGCATAAGCCTTGATATACTCCCGCGCAAGTTCAACCACGTCTTTCTTGCCAAGCGCTGCCACCTTCGCGGTGAACGATTTAGGGTCAGGTGAGCCATAATCCAGTTTGCGCGCGACAATGCGCATGTCGGGCAATTCGCCAAGTCCCGCAATTGCATGATGGCTGGCGAGAATCTGCTCGATCAGCGTCGAGCCCGAGCGCGGCAATCCCGAGATGAAGTGGACGGGCGAACTAGTCATGGTGTCGGACTTTCGCAGAAGGAGAGCGATCAGGCTTGCGGCCGCGACCCGGCAGTTATCCGGGCCAGGGCAATTGCCGACCGATGCTCGAAGAAACTGAGATAATTGGCCATGAAGCCCAGGAATGCGCATGCCATCAATGGGGTCAGGACAACATGGCTGCCGCTCCGCGGCGGGGCGTCAAGCAGGCCCAGTTCATAGCCATTCTCCAGCGCGCGCATCAGGTTCGAACGCGATCCGCCGAACTGTTTGGCCAGGGTCCGCAGGTTCAGCGAGACGGGCTCGATGCAGATCCGGGAATCGCCGCGCATCGCCTTGATCACCAGGTGCTCCATCATCAGCCAGCCGCCGTCGATCGAGACAAAGTGGAACACCTCGGGGAAGGCGCCAACGGGCTCCCAGCCTTCGAGCAGACCTTCGGCGCCGCTCAACCGCATCTGGCGGCCCAGGTCGTGATGGCGCGCTCTCAGGCCGACCAGATCGCCTTCAGGCACAACCGAATCAACCGAGGCAAAGATGTTGTCGTTCCAGTCCTCGACAATGCCGTTGAACAGCTCGGTCGGCTCCATGTGCACCACCCGGCTGTCGATGCTGGAGCGCACGGACTTGAGGTAACCGCCTAGCTTCATGATGTTGAGAAAGGCGTAGACCCGCCCCGGACTGGCCAGTCCCAACTGCCCGCAAGCCTTTTGAAGGTTAGCAACAGTCAGCCCAGATCGCGGACTTTCGGGGTCGCGCGTGTAATGAAGGTAAAGCGTGAACACCAAGATCTGAAAGCGCCAGAATTCTGTCACCACCCGGTTGAGGATCAGGTTGTGTGCGAAGAAGGGCTGCATTGTGCCTTCATGCCGGCGGACCCCATCGAGAAAACCCGGGCGATTGCGAAATGTGACGATCCGCAGCCAGTCTGCCTCCGTGGTGCGACTGGCAAACAGTTCGTCATGCGTGGTGATATCAAGATACGCGGTCATTGTTTCTCTTGTTGCTGCGCGGGCATGTGCCGATCGCCTCCTGCACAAGGCTCATCCCTCAGATTACATACAATTTCAGCCCAATTCAAAAACCCTTACAAAATTGGGCCACGCATCGCCCCGTTTTTGCACCGATCCACTCAAAATTGGGCCACCACTCGCTGCAAAATGAAATTATGGCCGAACAATCGAAGTTTTTGGTTGTGTGGGTCTGGTGCGGACTATGAATCGGAAGATCGGCAAATTGATACAATTGTGATCCAAAATGTGGCGAATTAATTGATCAGAACGTCTCTAATTCTACGATTAATATTTAGGATGGTGGAATTTGTTAAATTGTGAATTTCAATGCTGAAGTTCAAATACATAATATTATCTAAGATAACGAAGGTTCGGAAACGATCAACATTCGATCCCTGTGATCGGGTGAGTGGTGTGTCCTGACGCAAGCAAAAGCCCCAAGCGCCGACTGAATTCAACACCGGGCTGACAAGCCAGCAGGGAGTACAAGAATGCAATACCGCAGCCGCAAGCCTCGCCAGCATGCAGACATGTATCATGCCGGAGCGGGGTTTGCCGTGACTGCCGATCGGCGTGAGACCGGACATTTCGACCGGTTGGCGCAGGCAGCTCTCTTGAGCCTGGCATTGTCTCCCGGCATAGCCTTTGCGCAGACCGTTTCACCGGTCACGGTTACCCCGCCCAGTCTTGAGCCTCAGCAACGCGAAAGCGGCATGCGGATCGATATTCCCGATACCGGTGGATTGCAGGCCCCGCCGGGCGGAGAAGACCTGAACGTTCTGCTGGGCGATGTGCGGGTGGACGGCGGCTTTCCCGAAGTGGCAACACAAACCGATACCGTAGTGCATGGGTTGCGCGGCCGGCGTGCGAGCTTGCGTGAAATCTATGCGGCCGCGTCCGAGATCGAGGCGATCCATGCCCGCGCCGGCTACGTCTTCGCGCGCGTGACGGTGCCGCCGCAAGACCTGGTCAATGGTGGCACCTTGCGCCTGGTCGTGATCGATGGCTTCGTCGAGAATGTCGATGTTTCGACGCTGCCGGCCCGCGCACGGGCGCCGGTCAAGGCGCGGACTGGCAAGCTGGAAGGCCGACGCCACACAAAGCTGAACGATATCGAACAGGCCTTGCTGATTGCCGACGCTGTCCCGGGATTGTCGCTGCGCTCGACATTGCTGCGCGGCGACCGGCCAGGCGGCGCCAGATTGGTGCTTGAAGGCATCCAGGACCTGTTCTCGGGCAGCGTCAGTGCCGACAATCTGCTCGATCCGGCGCTTGGCCGTTCGGAGGTAAGTCTGCAACTGGCGCTCAATTCGGCCATGGGTCTTGGCGAGCAGTTCTATGGCTTTGTCGCATCAGGCTATCAGGTCGACCGTCTGTTCGGTGCCAAGCCGCGAATGCGGGTGCTGGGCGGCGGCATGATTCTGCCGCTTGGCGACGGCCGTTTCAGCCTGAACCCTGAGGTAACCTTTGCCCGCACGTTGCCTTCGCCGATGTTTGGCGCGCCGCCGACCGTCGGCGATCTGCGGCGATTGACGCTGCGGGCTGGCGAAACGCTGCATCGTTCGCGCAACCGCCATGTTTCGATCGGCCTGACCGTTGAGCAAATCGACGAGACCAACGCGGTTCCCGCCTTCAACATCAAGATCAGCCACGATCGTTATATGGTGCTTCGCCCAAGCTTTTCCTGGGGTATGCTGACATCGGGCAAGGCGAGCTATGGCGTTACCTTGCAGTTCAGCCAGGGGCTGGGTGACTGGGGCGCGATCACCGCTGGCGATGCGGCGGCCAGTGGCGTCCCCTTCTCAAGAGTCGGCGCAAGCACTTCGTTCTCGAAGCTCAACGCTGGCCTCCATGCCAGCTGGCCTGTGGGCGCAGGCCTAAGCGCATCGTTTTTCGCGCGCGGACAAACCAGCTTTGGACAGCCGGTGTTTCGCGCCGAACAAATTGCGCTTGAAAGCAGCGATGGCCTTTCCGCCTATGTCGGCGGACGAACTGCGGTTGATGCCGGGGCGGTTGCCCGCACCGAGTTTTCATGGCGCATCGACAAGTCTTCCGCCAGCAAGGCCGTAATCTCCAACGTGACGCCCTATGCCTTTGCCGCATTCGGCGCAGGCAGACTGGAACGGGCAACGGTTCTTGAAAGACCGGATTTCAACGCATTCAATCTGGGTGGCGGGATGCGCTTCAACCTGGGCGGGCAGATAGCGATCACCGCCGAATATGCGCACGGCATGTCAAACTATGCCGCCCTAGACAAAGTCGACCGGGTCAATCTTAGCGCCACGCTGCGCTTCTGAAACCGCAGTTGCGAAACGAACATCAGGACCTTTGCGCACCGATTTCGGCGAGGGTCCGGCCAAAGGAACCAGTGGATGACACACAACAACCGAGGGACGCAGCACATGAGCAAGGGTGAACAGGCCGGTCGGAACATGCGGACTTTGCTGCTCAACAGCAGCAGTCTGGTACGCAGTGCGGCGATGGTCGCTCTGGGCATGGCTTCGGCTGCACATGCGGGCGATCTGCCCAGCGGCGGCAGCGTCGCTGCGGGTTCAGCCAGCATTTCCGGCGATAGCTCCACGACGACCATCACCCAGAGCACGCGCAATGCGGTGATCGACTGGGCAAGCTTTTCGGTCGAGTTTGGCAATGCCGTCGATTTTCATCTCGCCGATCCAGCCGGAGCCACGCTCAATCGCGTAACAGGCAACACGCCCTCGACCATTGCCGGCCAGATCACCTCGAACGGGACGGTCTACCTGATCAATCCCAATGGCATTGCCATTACCAGCAGCGGTTCGGTGCAAACTGCAGGCGGCTTCATCGCATCGACCCTCGACATTACCAATGCCGACTTCATGGCTGGGCGGATCAGTTTCAAAGGCAATGGCGCTTCGAAACTTGTCAGCAATGGCGGAAGCATTCGAACGGGCCAAGGCGCCTATGTGGCGCTGCTGGGCGGCGCGGTCGACAATTCGGGGACGATCATTGTGCCGTTCGGCAAGCTTGGCCTTGGCTCAGGCGAACAAGTGGCGCTTGATCTCAACGGCGGCAATTTCATGCAAGTTGGCGTGCCTACCGGCTTGGTGACTGGCCAGAATGCGCTGATCACCAATTCGGGCGATATCGTTGTGACTGGCGGGGCGGTGCAATTGAAGGTCGCGACGGTCAAGGGCGCTGTGCGCAATCTCATCAACATGCCGGGCAGCATCAATGCCGACAGCGCGGTTGGCAACGGTGGAACGATCAGGCTGATCGGCGGGGCCGACACGGCCAACATGGCGGGGCAAGTCACCGTGACGGGCAGCCTTTCGGCCCAGGCGACCGGGGCCAGTGGTGACGGCGGCTTTATCGAAACGTCGGGCGAACACATCAACCTCAATGGTTCCAGCATAAGCACGCGGGCGGCGAACGGCCGGGCCGGGAACTGGCTGATCGATCCGGTGAACTTCACCGTGGCCGCCACCGGTGGCGACCTGACCGGAGCAGAGCTGAGCGCGGCACTGGGCTTCAACAATGTGGTCATCCGCTCAAGCGCCGGGGCCAGCGGCACCGAAGGGGATATCAATATCAACGATGCGGTCGGCTGGTCGGCCAACACGCTGACACTTGATGCCTACCGCGACATCAACGTCAACGCGGTGATGAGCGCGACCGGTACAGCCGGCTTTGTCGGCATTACCGGCGATACGGCGCAAGACGGCAACAGCTCTGGCGGCGCGCTCTTTTTCGGCAGGGGCGACAACGACTTCTTTGGCCGGCTCAATCTGGCCTCGACCGCCAGCTTCATGCTGAACAACAATCCCTACACGATCATCACCAGCCTTGGCGCAGCAGGATCGGTCACAGGCACCGATCTGCAAGGGATCAACGGCAATTTGACCGGGAACTATGTGCTGGGGTCGGATATCGATGCCGCCGCTGCGGCCAGCTGGAACAACAATTACGGATTCATGAGCCTGGGCACCGACGCGGATGGCAGCCCGCTGAACGGCGGCAATGGTTTCAGCGGGCGGTTCGAAGGCCTGGGCCATGTCATTTCGAACCTGACGATCAACGATCCGTGGCGGACGAGCAATGTTGGGCTATTCGGGTATGCAAATGGCGGCTCGATCAGCAACCTCGGGCTCCTCAATGCCAGCATTTCCGTCGCAGAGACAAGTCAGGTCGGCGTTTT
>CALMBN010000109.1 GCA_937860195.1 uncultured Novosphingobium sp. | reverse complement strand
GCACACCGACGTTGCCGACGTTGGGCTCGATCGTGCAGAACGGATAGTTCGCCGCCTGCGCCGCCTGCGTTTCGGTCAGCGCATTGAACAGGGTGCTTTTGCCGACATTGGGCAGGCCAACAATACCGCAACGAAATCCCATTTCTTACTCCAGTTCGGGGAAACCGCGCCCATAGAGCGTGATTGGCGGTTTGGCGAGGGGAGTCGATATCTCCGTCAGTCGGATTCCGGCGGGGCTACCGGATCATCCCTTCCAACAGCAGCGCGGTGGTCTGCGCATCGCTCCAATCCCGCGCGCCGACATAGCGCCAGACCTCACGGCCTTGCGCATCGTAATAGACTGTCGTGGGGAAACTGCCGGTGTTGTAGTGAAAGTCGATCTTGCCTTCGGGATCGAGCCAGGGCTCAAGATTCTTGAAGCCGGATCGCGCCATGAATTCGCTGACTGGCGCGCCCGGCGCATCCTGCGAAATTGTGACCACCCGCAAACCGCCGGGTCTTTCTTCGGCCAGCTTGTCGAGCATCGGCATTTCCGCGACACACGGCCCGCACCAGGTCGCCCACAGGTTGATCAATGTGGGCCGGCCCCTGAGCGATGCGATGGAAAGGCTCTTTCCGAACGGATCGGAGAAAATAAAGGCGGGAAGCAGTTCGCCGCTGTGCTTGCGGCTGAGCCGCGCATCAAATTCCGACGTCGCAGCGAGCGTTGCGACAGGCGACGGCCCCGCATCGCCGCTGTTGCGGTCGCAGGCGGGCAGCAACCAGGCCAAGGCCAGGGCAAAGGCGATGCGCAGTGTCATTCCGCCGCCATTCTTAGCGCCACTTCGTTCATAAAGCGCGCATCATCACCTTTCGCCAGCCACGCCGCATCTGCCGAGACAGCGCCGAGCAGATCGGCCAACGGGTCCATCTCGGCTTTGGCATAGTTGCCCAGCACATGGCCGGTGACCCGGTCTTTGTGCCCGGGATGTCCGATTCCGATCCGTACCCGGCGGAAATCGGCGCCAAGGTGCTGGTCGATCGAGCGCAGCCCGTTGTGCCCCGCAGTGCCGCCGCCATGCTTCACCTTGACTTTGAACGGGGCGAGATCGAGTTCGTCATGAAACACCGTCAGAGCTTCGGTGCCAAGCTTGTAGAACCGCAGCGCTTCACCAACCGAACGCCCGCTTTCGTTCATATAAGTCGCAGGTTTGAGCAGCAGGATCTTCTCCCCACTGATCCGGCCTTCCTGGGTCCAGCCAAGGAACTTTTTTTGGATCGGGCCGAACCCATGAACTTCCGCCAAAGTGTCGCAGACGATGAACCCGACATTGTGCCGGTGCAGGGCATACTGCGGCCCCGGATTGCCTAGGCCGACCCAGATTTGCACGATGCTATCTCCAGCGCGTGAGGTGCGAGACGTTCCGGACCGAAATTACTGCCTTTTCTGAAACGTCGTTACCAGCGCATTTTCTGATTTCTGCCAGATTTTGATGCAGTTTACGGCTTGTTGGACCATGATGTCACCGGAAAGTCCACGAAGCGCCTCGAATACCCGTTCGGCGCGCGGGCGGAAGGTCGGGTCGGACATTTCTGGATCCAGTTTGGCAACGAAGAAGGCAAACCCTCGGTTGGCCAGGTTGAAGTTGTTGCGGACTTGCGCCTGCTCAGCGGGATCGGTGGTCTGTGCGAGGATAACTTTTGACTTGGCAGCAAAAACCATCAGGCGAACCGCACACCCCAGATTGCTAGTAGGCGAGGCGTCACCAGCTGGAGAAATGGCCATTGCTGGGTTGGCAAGTGCCAGCAGTGGAACAGCAGCGGCAAGCACTCTCAAGTTCATCAGCAAGTCATCCTATTTCGTTGAAGGTATGGATTTGAGACTACTGACCATTCGCGCGTTGGTCTCCCGCACAATTTCGAGGCATTGTTTCACTTCGCTCGCAAGTTGCTCGCGCGGAATTGATCCCATGGTCTTGAATTCCGCCAGGCCCTCTTCAGAGCGGTTGACAGCGAACCCATCGGGACCGATTCGGCCCATAAAATAGGCAACGGCCCGGCGCGTTTCGGACTCGAGCTTTCTGGATGAGCTTCGATACGCTTCGTCCTTCTTCGAATCTTCCGCGGCTTTGCTGGCAAGGCTTGACAGGTGCATCATCCGGATCAGGCAGCTGAGATCGCTCAACCTGGCGGGAGCCGTGGCAGTTGTCTGGGGCGGCTGAATTGGCGCCTGAGCAACAGTAATTGTCGGTGTGGCAAGACCAGCCACCACGAGTGCAAGAATGGTGCGACGCGGCATTGTGTCAATTTCCCTCAAACGAAAAGCCGGACCGCGTTGCCACGGCCCGGCTGAACATTGGCTTACAAGCCCTTGCAGCGTCAACCGTTTCCGGCTTACTCGGTCGCTGCTTCGGCTTTGCTGTTGTCACCTTCTTCGCTGCGCATGCCCGAGGGGGCAACGATGGTGGCAATGGTAAAGTCACGATCGGTGATCGCACTGACCGAGCCGGCCGGCAGTTGCACGTGGCTGATGTGGATCGAATCGCCCACGTCGCGTCCGGTCACGTCGATCTGGATGTCGTCTGGAATCTTGTCGGATTCGCAAATCAGTTCCAGCTCGTGGCGAACGACATTGAGCACGCCGCCGCGCTTGAGGCCGGGCGAGGCTTCTTCATTGATGAACAGCACCGGCACGTTGACGTGAACCTTGGCATCCTTGCCAAGACGCAGGAAATCGACGTGGAGCGGGCGGTCGCTGACCGGGTGAAAGGCGACATCCTTGGGCAGTGCGCGGACGCGCTTGCCGCCGACCTCAACCTCGACCACCGAATTGAAGAAGTGGCCGGTGCCAAGCTGCTTGCGCAGCAACTTTTCTTCGACGTGGATCGCCAGGGGTTCTTCATTACCGCCATAGACAACGGCAGGGACGCGGCCTTCGCGACGCAGGGCACGGGAGGCTCCCTTGCCTGCCCGTTCACGCGTCTCGGCCGGCAGGGTCAGCGTATCGCTCATAACTCATACCTTTCGGAAACTGGATTGCACATTTCGCCGCCACGCCTCCAGGGATGACCATAACGGGAAGCGCGCGCCGTTAGCGGCAATGGGGCAGCAATGCAAGGCTATTGCAGGCGGGTGAGCTTGTAGCCTTTTGCGGTGAGCATTGCTGGCAAACCGTCTTTCCCGGCCAAATGCGCGGCCCCCACGGCAACGAATGGCCGCACCCCGGC
>CALMBN010000108.1 GCA_937860195.1 uncultured Novosphingobium sp. | reverse complement strand
GCTGTGGGACGCACGCTTCGACGAGCTGGACAAGGTCGTCGAGGAACTGAAACGCAAGGAGAGAGTCGATGCGCGCGGGAACAGATAGTGAAGCCAGCCCCATGAAGAACCGCACGACGGCAGAACGGAAGTCCGAGCGTGAGCTGGTCGTGACGCGAACCTTCAACGCCCCAGCGCGCCTCGTGTTCGAGGCGTGGACCCAGGCCGAGCTGTTCCAGCGCTGGTGGGTTCCGAAGTCGCTTGGCCTGACCCTGCTGTCCTGCGAGCTCGATGTTCGCGTGGGCGGCGTGTACCGCCTCGTGTTCAAGCACCCTGCTGCGCCGGAGCCCATGGCATTCCACGGCAGATTTCTCGAAGTGACACCGCACTCGCGCCTCGTCTGGACCAATGAGGAAGGTGGTGAGGGTGGTTCCGTCACCACGGTGACCTTCGAGGAAAAAGACGGCAGGACGCTGCTGGTTTTACGCGATGTTTATCCCTCGAAGGAGGCGCTTGACGAGGCCATCGCCTCCGGGAGCACAAGCGGAGCGTGCGAGCAGTTCGAGCAGCCGGCCCTGCGTGGCCGACACCGCGATCGCTGGCAACCCTGCGGCTTCACAGGCGGCAACGGTCTCCGCGAGCGCCTCGTCCTTGGGGAGCAGGGCTTCGGTGAGGTAGTCGTCGACGCGCGTCCAGAGTTCTTGGTTCATGCGGCCATCCTGCGCCAGCGCGCGTGATCCAACCGCCGATGCAATCAGTCCGCCGCCAGCCAGCCGGAGAAGCTGCCGTTTTGCTGTTCGACTTTTGGCGGTGCTGCTGGCTCATCGAGCAGGAACCAGATCAGCGCTGCACTGAGCATTCCGGGAACCGCCGCGATGTAGAATGCCTTTTGCCAGCCGTACTGGCTCGCCAGTGCAACCAGCACCACCGGCGCGACGAACGAGCCGAAGAAGTTCGAGCCGAAATTCTGCGCGATCCCCTGTGCGAGGCCCCGCCACTTCGGCTCAACCTCGGACGCGACCATCGCGTGGCTGATCGGCATCACCCCGCCTTCGGCAATCCCCATCAGGATCCGCGCCCCGATCAGCATGGCAAAGCTCGCCGCCAGGCCAGTCAGGAACGAACAGGCCGAAAAGGCCAGGGTTGCGATCACCAGCAACAGCTTGCGATTGCCGACCATATCCGACAGGCGGCTGACCCCGAACGCCGCCAGCGCCCAGGCGAATGAGAAGATCCCCGCAACCATCCCAACTTGCCCATCGCTGAGCTTCAGGTCCGGCTGAACGAACGGCATCAGAAAGTTGAGCGAGTTCCGATCAAAGAACACGATTCCGAAGTTGAGGCTAAGCAGCCCGACCAGCAGCGCCTGATAACCGGGTGAGCGCCGCGGACCGTCGCTTGGCGCTGCCTGTGTTGGTGCCAGCATTGCTCTCTCCCGGGTTCATGGCCTGCCCGGGCCAAACTGGCTGCGCGGCGGCACTTTACCTCGTCTCAGTTTTTGTAAGCTATTACGCCTATTCTTGCCTGCGCTTTGGAAGCAGTGCAAGCACCTTTGCAAGGTGGCACTCAGTCTTGCGTCATCGGTCCTGCCGCATCGGCCCGCCAGGCAAAGCAGACAATCGCGAGATAGGCCACTGCCGGGACTGCAAAGGCCGTAGCCAGGCTCGCCGTATCGGCCAATCTGGCGACCAGAAACGGCAGCAATGCCCCGAATGAAATTGCCAGGACCAGCAAGCCCGAGGTCGAACTGCGCGAAACGCCGGAGCGCTCAAGCGTCAACGAGAAGATCGTCGGGAACATCACCGAGTTGAACAGACCGACGCCAAGCGCCGCCCAGCCCGACACCGAGCCCGCCTCGGCAAAGGCCATCAGGCACAGGAATGCGGCCATCCCGGCGCAAATCGCCAGAAGCCGTACCGCGGCAATCCTGGTCAACAGGATTGTGCCAATGATTCGCCCTGCCAATGCCCCGCCCCAATAGACATTGGCCAGATAGAAGCCGCCCTGTTCAAGCGGCAGGCCCATCACGGTCCGCTCATGCAGGAAGTTGATCATCACGCTGGCGATGGACACCTCTGCACCGACATACAGCCCGATCACCAAGGCCCCAGACACTGCCCAGCGCGAACGGAGCGCAGCCAGCACCGAGGTTCCTGCCAAGGCTTCCGCTTTCCCTGTGGCAAGGCCGATCCGATGCCGCTGGAACCAGACAAAAGCCGCCAGCGCGGTCAGCATCGCGGCCATGGTCAGGAACGCGCCATCCACTGCCTGCAGCACCTCGCGGCGTTCCGCATTGTTATGAATGCTGCCCTGACCGGCGGTCATAACCCGCTCGCCCAGCATGACTGCGGCACCATAGTTGACCCCGACCACGACACCGAGCGAGTTGAAGGTCTGGGCAAAGTTCAAACGGAAGTGGCTGCTGCTGGCTGGTCCAAGCCCCGCGACCAGGGGATTGGCCGATACCTGCAGCATGGTAATCCCCAGCGCGAGGACGAACAGCGCTCCCAGCACGCCGGGATAGGACTCCTCTGCCAAGGCGAGACCGACCGACAAACACCCGGTTGTCATTGTCGCCAGGGCCAAAAGGATGGTGTTCACGGCACCGAGCCGGTTTCCCAGTGATGCAGCAGGAAGCGACATCAACCCGTTCGCCAGAAAACTGACCAGCTGGATCTGGAGCGCTTCGCTGTAGGACAGCTGAAACGCTGCCCGCATTGCCACGATCAAGGGATCGTTGTTCGATGAAATGAAGCCCCAAACGAAGAACAAGGTTGTCACCGCCACGAATGCACTGGTTACCTCCAGTTTTCGCAGGCGCTGCATCATGGTGTTCCGTGGCCTTTCCGCCAGACGAATGTCATCACTTCACCTGCGGGCGCGGTGAAGCGGAAGCTGCCGGTACCCGCATTTACTGAAACCGGCAATTCGCTCCGGGTCGAATTGTGCGCCAATAACACCAGCGACCCATCCGGGTTGCCAAACGCGACGAACTTCAGACCGGCGGGGCCGCCGCTACTGTGAATGGCGTGCGCGCCCGGCCTGACAAATCGGCTGACATGGCCCAGCACATAATATTCGACATTGCGGGTGACGGCCCGGGTGCGACTGTTGATTGTGACCACCGCGCGGCAGTTGCCGCAGCCCCCCAGATGAGGACCGGCCTGCTCATCCAGAGCCAGGTTCCACAGCACAGACCCTCTCGCGCCGGCCTTGATCGGAGCAATGATCAGGCTGTCGGTCATCCATTCAAGCGAACCACCCCAGTCAGGCGCCCAATCCCCCCCGGAACACTCGGTGAAAAACAGGTCCATGTCCGGATAGGCCGCCTTGACCGAGGCCATCACGCCCGGATCGCCCGCATAGCAGTGCCACGCCACTCCGGCGAGGTGCTTGCGCGCAACCGGATCGGCGAGCACCGCCAGCGGCTGCTCAGGCTTGTCCCAGTTATGATCCCACTCCAGAATGCCGACAGGAGTCTTCCGCGCCGCCAGTGCCGGGCCAAGATGCCCGCCGATAAACGCCGCCCGCTCCGCCGGCGATGCTTTCATGCCGGGATAATCAGCGGGTTCGAAATCGGGCTCGTTCTGCATCGAGACGTAACTGACCGGCAATCCGCGCGCTTCCATCGCATCGAGATAGCGGACAAAATAGCGCGCGAAGGCCCCATAATGCTCAGGCTTCAATCGTCCTTGTATCAGGCTTCCCGACGATTTCATCCAGCCCGGCGCGCTCCACGGACTGGCCATCAGCACCATACCCGGATTGTGCACCTTGGCGGCCAAGAGCGCTGGAACTTGCATCGCATCGGCCTTGGTCATTGAAAACCGGGCGAGTTCAGGGTCGCTTTGCCCGGTCGGCAGATCATCGAGCGAATAGTGCTCGAGCGAAAAGTCCGATGCCCCGATCGGCACGCGCAGGAAGCCCAGCCCCAGCCCGGTGGGCCCGAACAGCTCGGAAAACAACGCATCGCGCTCTGGCCTGAGCAAACCATTCTGAAACAGATGGGCCGAAGAATCGGTCATCGCCGCGCCAAAACCAACTATTCGCTGTGCTGGCCGTGCGGGATCTATCACCACTTGAGACGGATCTTCGGGGCCAGCCTGTGCCAAGGGCAGGCTCGGCATGGCTTGCAGCTTGCGGGTTTGATCAACCGAGCTCGCCCAGACACTGACCGCTGCGGCCGGCAGCACCGGCGGCAGGGAATTGTGCGTCACAGCTCCGCAGGCCGCCAGCAGACACGGCAACACGGCTGCGGCCCAGCCGCGCCAGATCCCGCGGTCAACGATCACGCTGCGGCCGGACAGGTCTTGGCGACAAATTCGGCGTGGCTGGGCATTACGTCCACGCATTTGCCGACGACCGAGCGGATATTGCCCAGAAACTGAAAAATTTGGACTTCGCTCTTGATATTGACCAGCGGATCATATCCGCGTGGCATCATGCCCTGACCGAGAAACACCTGAATCCAGCTTTCTTCGGCAAAAAGTTCCTCGTCCTCGCGGAAGATGCGGGCATTGGCCATCCACAAGTCGATCTTGCGCTGCAAGGTCTCGGGCACTTCCATCGTCCGGCAATAGTCCCAGAAGGGCGTATCGGCGCGCTCGGTGGCCTTGTAGTGGAGGATGATGAAATCCCGAATGCGTTCGTATTCGAAATCAGTCTGCCGATTGAATTCGTCGATATTGGCCTGATTGAAGCCGCCATCGGGCAGCAGCCGGATCATTCGGATGATCCCGGCCTGAACCAGATGCAGGCTGGTCGATTCGAGCGGCTCGAGAAATCCGCCGGCCAGGCCGATCGCCACACAATTTTTATGCCACAGCTGTTTGCGCTTGCCGGCCTTGAAATCGACTTTGAATGGATCTGCCAGCGGCTTGCCATCAAGGTTCGCCAGCAGGATCCGCTCAGCCTCGGCATCGTCCATGAACCGGGTCGAAAAGACATGACCGTTGCCGGTGCGATGCTGCAGCGGTATCCGCCATTGCCAGCCTGCGCCATGAGCAATTGAGCGGGTGTATGGAGTGAAATTGTCCGAGCGTTCGCACGGCACGGCGATCGCCCGATTGCACGGCAGCCAGTGCGACCAGTCGTCGAATCCGACCTTCAGCGCCTGGCCGATGAACAACCCGCGAAAGCCCGAGCAATCGATGAACAGATCAGCCGCGATCACTTCGCCATCGGCCATGGTGACGCTCTCGATGAAGCCATCTTCGCTGCGCAGGGTGACGTCCACGATCTTGCCCTCGCGCCGCCGGACACCGCGATCCTGAGCATAGCCAGAGAGAAACCGGGCAAACAGCGCCGCGTCGAAATGAAAGGCATGTGCGATTTGGGCCAGCGGGCTATCGCCCATGTTGGCCTGCGCGCGCACGAACTTGTTCTTGAGCGCCGCGGCGGTATTGATCGAATAGTCTCCAAGGTCTCCGGCCTGACCGGACTCGGCCGCCTTGAGCCAGTAATGGTGCATGCGCAGCCATTCCCAATCCTGGCCCAACACCCCGAACCCGTGAATGTAGCTATCATGCCCATTGCGCCAGTTTTCAAACTGGATCCCCAGCTTGAAACTCGCCTGGGTCCGGATCATGAACTCGTTCTCGTCGAGCCCCAGCAATTCGTTGTACTTCTTGAGCGCGGGAATTGTCGCCTCGCCCACCCCGATCGTGCCGATATCCTCACTTTCGACCAGGATCACTTCATACAGACCCTGGAACAGCCGCGCGAGCAATGCCGCAGTCATCCAGCCGGACGATCCGCCGCCTGCGATCAGTACGCGCCGCAAGGGTTTCATCGCACTCGCTCCCGTCCGTTCCGCTGCCTCAATTGCAGGTCGCAAGTCCGGTCACTTCGGAAAGTCGACCGGTTTGCCGACCCTTGGCATAGGACAGCCCGTAGCCGCGCGCAAACAGGCTTTCGCCAACTGGTTCACCACCCGAAGGACAAGGCGTATTGGGCCAGGCGAACGATAGCCTGGCTGTGAAATCAAGGCCCCCAGCCCCGGCAAGCAAGTCGGCCAGCGCGCCCGCTTCGGTGCCGGGCAGAAATCCGGCGACAAATGCATCTGTTCGGTTGAACAGGTCGGTCGCATACTGCGTGCGGCCTGAATAGAGCAGGGTCACAACTGGAACGCCCTTGCCCGAAACCTTGTCCAGCAGGTCAAGATCGGCCGGGAAACGCGATGTATACGAAAGCAGCGCGGGCCAGCGAACATCGCCCTTCATCTCCGCGTAAGGTGTCTCACCAAGCACCGCGACAACGGCATCGAATTTGCCAGGGGCGAAGGCGCTGCCATCAGCCGACCAGGTCACGTTGGCTTCACCGTAAACCCGGCGCAATCCACCCAGCGCGGTTTCACCGTTCGTAAAATCGCGATTGTCGGTCTCATTACCCTGCCAGGTGATCGACCAACCGCCTGACTGTTTGGGAAAGCTGTCGGCAGCATCGCCGACAACCAGAATTCGCCGACCGACCCGAATTGGCAAGGTCGCGCCATCGTTTTTGAGCAGAACCGCAGATTTGCGCACCGCCTCCTGCGCCAACGGGCGATCGGATAGCGCGGCCTCATCCCCGGTATAGCGGCCCGCTGTGATCGGACGATCAAACACACCGGTGCGAAACTTCACCCGCAGGATCCGGGTCACTGCATCGTCGATTCGGGCCACC
>CALMBN010000107.1 GCA_937860195.1 uncultured Novosphingobium sp. | reverse complement strand
GCTGCGCAACCCACGCTTCTTGCCAGCGCGCGGTTAATTCGGCCGGCTCGGCCGGCGGCGGTGACACAGGCGTCAGCGGATTGCGGCGTGACGCGGGCCAGCTTCCGCCCCTGCTCGCGGCCTTTTTCTTGCGTGGGGCGAGTGGTCATGACCGCACTCGCCTACCCGCAAGACCTTAAACCGCTGACTTCGCTGCGTTTTATTGCAGCGTTTTGGGTGCTTCTGTACCATTTCAAGGACCATCTGGGCCTTGGACTGGGTCAGTTTGGGCTGGTGGCCGACGGCTATTTGGGTGTCGACCTCTTCTTCACCCTGTCGGGCTTCATTCTGGCGCACGTCTACCTGATCCAGTTCGAGGGCGGGCGCTTTGGGTACGGCGGCTTCCTGAAGAACCGGATCGCGCGGGTTTACCCAATGCACCTGGCGGCGCTGGGAGCGATGATCGTGCTGTTCGTCGGCGCCGGCGTCGGCGGCAATGCCGGGACACAAACGATGGCCGTCGCGGTGCGGGCGATTGCGACCAACCAGCTGACCCAGTCGAACACGGTGCGCACGATCCTGCGCGAGATCCGCGTCGCCTTTCTCAACGGGGCGACGGTTGCCGTCGTGATCGGATTGGGCGTCGCGTTCGTCTTTGCAAATCCACAGCTTGGCATGGTCATTGCCGCGGCGATGATGACCAACATCGTCTTTGCGGGCTTTGCCGGGGTTATGGTGCCGGTCATTCTCGACCGGCTGGACGTCGATCCGGCGGTGTCGTCATCGGTCTTCGTGACGATGATCACCGATTCGATGGGCTTCTTTGCCTTCCTGGGACTGGCGGTAGCGAGCAAACTGGTCTGATGCCGCTCCACCTCACCAAAGTCGCCTTCGGGGCCAAATCGCGCGAGGACATGGCCTCCTGGTTCGCGACCCGCGGCGAGGAGGCCCGCCTGACCACCCGCTATCTGCCCAAGCGCCATGCCGAACTGGTCGGTGGTTCGCTGTTCTGGATTCTCAAGGGACAACTGGTGTTTCGCTCGGCTATTCTGGGTTTCGAGGAGGCAGAGGGCGGCAAGACCCATATCGTCATTTCGACAACACTGGTCCCGCTCTACCCCCAGGCCTGCCGCGCCCATCAGGGCTGGCGCTATCTGGAAGATGCCAACGCCCCGCGCGATCTGGCCGAGGGTGAAGACGCGAGCGAGGCTATTCCTGGCAAGCTGGCGGGTGAACTGGCCCGGCTGGGGTTGGTCTAGGCAATCAAAGCAGTACTGATGAGTCGCCCGCAATTTGACTTTCTACAGGAGGCTTGATGTCCAAAGTCGTCGTCGTGATCGGAGCAGGATCAATTGGCCAGGCAGTCGCGCGCCGGGTCGGCACCGGGCGCAGAATCCTCTTGGCTGACTTGCGCCAGGACAATGCCGAGCGAGCAGCCAAAGTGATGGCCGATGCTGGTTTCAATGTAACGATTGCAACCGTCGATGTCACAATGCGCGCTTCAGTCAAAGCACTGGTCGCCACTGCGCAAAAACTGGGAGACATTTGGGGCGTGATCCATGCCGCAGGGGTTTCGCCGTCGCAAGCCACCGCGGAAGTGATCCTTCGGACCGACCTCTACGGAACTGCATTGGTGCTCGAAGAATTCGGCGACGTGATCATGCCCGGTGGATCGGGCGTGGTCATCTCGTCCCAATCGGGCCATCGCCTGCCTGCGCTGACTGCTGATGAAAATACAGCACTTGCAATCACTCCGGTTGATGGATTGCTCGGGTTGGCCATGCTTCAGCCTGACCGAGTTAACGATCCCCTCCTCGCCTACCAATTATCCAAGCGCGGGAATGTTTTGCGGGTAATGGCAGAGGCAGTCCGCTGGGGAAAGCGGAATGCGCGGATCAATAGCATCAGTCCGGGGATCGTGATGACGCCGTTGGCAGGCGACGAACTCTCGGGTCCACGCGGCGAAGGCTATCGCCGGATGATTTCGATTTCGGCAGCTGGTCGTGCCGGAACGCCAGACGAGGTCGGTAACCTTGGCGCGCTGCTTATGGGTCCCGACGCTGGATTCATAACAGGTAGCGATTTCCTGATGGATGGCGGGGTGACGGCCGCTTATTGGTATGGGGAACTGGCGCCGAACTATCAATCCCCGGACAACTAAAGCCCCTTCGCCACCACGCGGCGCAGCGCGTTGGCGTAAACTTCGGGTTCCTGCGCGCCGGGGATCAGGAACTTGCCCTGGACCAGCATCGCGGGGACCCCGCTGATATTCATGTCCCAGGCCATCGCCTCTTCGCGCCGGACGATCTGGCCGAGCACTTCGTCATCCAGTGCGGCGCGGGCTCCATCGGCATCCAGGCCAAGTGAGGCAGCAATATCGACCAGAATGTCGGGATCAGAGACGTTCCTGCGCTGCTGGAAATGCGCATCGAACAGCGCTTGTTTAAGTTCGGTCTGCTTGGCCGGGCCGGCCTCAATCAATGCCCATTTGAGCAGCTTGTGCGCGGCGAAGGTGTTCCAGATCCGGGTCGAAGGCTCCTCACCCTCGCCGTGCCAGCGAAAATCGTAGCCCGCACGGTCTCCCGCTTCGAGCAGGCGTCCACGATTGTCGCTCGATTCCTCAAGGCTGCGGCCATATTTTCGCGCGACATGATCGCGCCAGTCCTCGCCCTCTCGTCCCATTTCGGGGTTAAGCTCGAACGGCAACCAGCGGACTTCTGCCTCAATCTCACCTTGCAACAGCGACAGCCCTTTTTGGAGCTGGGCAAAGCCGATGATGCACCACGGGCACATCACATCGGAATAGATATCGATTGTCAGGTGCGCAGGCTGGCTCATTGTTCGAGCCACCATTTGAGCAGGTGATGCGCGATCGCCTGCGGCGGCGGAGCGATGAACCGCCCATCTTCGTCACCAGTCATTGCCGCTTCAACCTCTGCGCGGGTAAACCAGTCGGCTTCTTCAAGTTCGGTGTGATCGACTGTCAGGACATCATCCAGCGCGTGCGCGTGGCAGCCGATCATCAGGCTGGATGGGAACGGCCAGGGCTGACTGCCGACGTAGCTGACCCCGCTGACCGCGACCCCGGCCTCTTCAAGCACCTCGCGCGCGACGGCTTCTTCGATGCTTTCGCCCGGTTCCACAAACCCGGCCAGTGCTGAAAACCGGCGCGGAGGAAAACGCGGCTGGCGGCCCAGCAGCAAGCGCCCGTCATGTTCAACCAGCATGATCGTGACCGGATCGACCCGGGGAAAGTGCTCGGCCTTGCACGTCTCGCCCGTGCAGCTGCGTTGCCAGCCGCCTTTGGCTAGCGCCGTCGGGCTGCTGCAACGCGCGCAGTAGCGGTGCCGGGCGTGCCAGTCGACCAGACTTCGGGCTGCGCCATAAATCGCAAGTTCCTCGTGGCTGAGGCTGCTCATGGCAGCCCAAAGTCGCGGATTGGCTGGTGCAACTGAACCGATCAGGCTGGCCGAAACTTCGGCAAAGCAGCCCTTCCCGCCCAACAGACCCAGAAACACCAGTTCGCTTTCTGGCGCAGCATCGGCCAATGTGCCCCAGACCAACGAGCCTTCTGGCGAGATTTCCGGATCAAGCCCATCCAGCCGCAGCAGCCGCGCCCGCCAGTCCATCAACGCGGCCAGCCGCTCAGGATCGGAGCGGATGTGATCGGCCCGGTCAAGTTCGGCCCCGGCGAAAGCGATGGTCGAAATGGTCATTTGGCGTGTTGCATCGCGGCCAGATCAGCCAGCACCGCCTGAGGGAAGTCCTTTTGGATCGGCAACGAATCCGACGGCATGTATTGAACATAGACCCCTGCGCGCAGCCCGATCCGGGTGTTGACAAAGCCGACTGTTCCAGCCGCTCCGGCCCAGCCAAAGGTCCCCGCATCCGCCCCCAGCCCAACCCGGCCACCCGCGCCGTGGCCTGCACCTTCCACAAAAGTGCCTTTGGTATCGATCCCATCGGGGATCAGGTTGGTGCAGCCAAGCTGAACGGCCGCCGCACCCATCACCCGCTTGGTGCCTACCATCCCGGAATTGACGATCATCATCAAAAACCGGTCATAGTCAGCCGGTGAACAGGCCAGCCCTGCCCCGCCAAAAGCAAAAGCCGGGGGATCGAGATAGATCGAGGTCCTGGCCGGATCGATGATCATCGGCTTTCCCCCCAGCATCGCGTAATTGCTGGTCAGGCGGCCCACTTCCTTGGCCGGAACCTGGAACCAGCTGCTGGTCATGCCGAGCGGGCCGAACATCCGCTCCTGCATGAAGGCTGCAAAACTCCTGGCACCCGAAGCGCGCTGGATCACCAGTCCGAGCACGTCGAGCGACATCGAATAGCTCCACTTGGTGCCAGGCTCGGCAACCAGCGGAACGGTCGCCGCGACGCGCAAAAATTCATCCGGGGCCAGGGTCTTGGTCGGCGGCGATAGGCCGGGGATCTGGCTGCGCGAGAGACTTGCCGGGGTCACCCCCAGTTTCAGTAACTGATCATTGACCTTGTTGCGCCCAACCCCGGCATAGCCGAGGCCAGCCGTGTGGGTCAGCAGGTGCCGCACTGTGATCTGGGTCTTGGCCGGGCGTGATTCCAGGCTTGTCTTCGGATCGATCGCTACTTTCATATTGGCGAATTCGGGGACGAAATCGGCAATCGGTTGATCGAGTTTCAGCTTGCGATCATCGATCAGCATCATCGCCGCCATCCCGGTGACCGGTTTGGTTTGCGAATAGGCCCGGAACAGGCTGTTGGCACCAGCTGCATCAGGATCGGCAAAGCCCTCCTTGCCGCGAACGATATAGCCCGGTGCCTTTGTGCCCCAGCCGAGCGCTGCGACCATGCCGGCGACTTTGCCTTCAGAGACATACTTTTGCAGCAGCTCGGTCACCTTGGGCCAGTTCAGTTCGATCCCGGCACCTTCCGCAACCCGCGCCAGAGCGCGTCCGAACGGGCTTGCAGCAAGCGCTGCACCGGTTCCGAACAGAGCTGAAGCGCGGAGCATGCTTCGGCGCGAAAGATCGAATTCTTGCATGGACTTCTCCCTAAACCTTCACAGCACGCGCGAGCTGTGCTGCCTTGGCAAACAACGTCGGCAATCCCGCGCTTTCCAGCGCATCAATCAGCCACCATTCGCCCTCGTTGCCGACCAGCCTAACCCAATCAGCGCCCGAATAAAGCATCAATTGCAATTCAAGATCGAAATGGGTGAACCTGTGGCGAACCCGGCCAAGCGGTTGCCAATCGCCAACAAGCGGCGGTTTTGCCGCACCATCGCGGCGCGCTGACCAATCGTTGTCAGGCAGAGCCCGCATCCCGCCAAGCAGGCCCTTGCCGGGCCGGGTGACCAGCCAGACCTTCCCGTCGCGCTCGATCCAAAAGGCCTGCCCCTTGCGCGATGGCCGCAACTTTTTGGCGGCCTTCACGGGGAACTGTTCGGCGCCTTCCCGCCGCCCCCGGCATTCATCGGCCAATGGGCAAAGCACGCAGCCGGGATTGCGCGGAGAGCAGATCGTCGCGCCAAGGTCCATCATCGCCTGGGCGAAATCACCAGGCCGTTCGTTGGGAGTCAGGATTTCCACCCGCGCCCGGATCGCCGCCTTGGCACCCGGCAGTGGATCGGCAATCGCGAACAGCCGCGCCGCGACCCGTTCAACATTGCCGTCGACCACTGCTGCCCGCTCATCAAAAGCAATCGCTGCCACGGCAGCGGCGGTGTAGGTGCCGATTCCGGGCAGCGTCCGCAACTCCGCTTCGGTATCGGGAAACGCCCCGCCCCGCCCCGCCACCGCCCGTGCGCAGGCCAGCAGGTTGCGGGCACGGGCGTAATAGCCAAGTCCCGCCCAGGCCGCCATCACCTCGGCGTCGTCAGCTGCGGCCAGCGCCGATACTGTCGGCCAGCGCGCCAGGAATTTTTCAAAGTAAGGCCCGACTGCCGCCACCGTGGTCTGCTGCAGCATCACTTCGGACAGCCAGACGCGATAGGGCTCGGGCCTCGGCGCCCTTGGTGGGTTGCGCCACGGCAGCACCCTGGCATTGACATCGTACCAGTCCAGCAGGCGTTTCGCGGTGGCATCCATCGCTGCGCTATGGCATTGCCCGCCTTGCAATGGAACGCCGTCCTGAAAAGCCAGCCAAGAACATCCGCCCATACGAGCGGCCACGTGGCGGCGCGACCCGTTCGATTGGCGAACTGATGCCCGAAATTGGCCGGACCGCGTTTCGCAAATTCGGCTTCATCCAGTCCAGCGTGGTGACCCGCTGGGCCGAAATCGTTGGCGAGCGCCATGCCCGGGTCTGCACGCCAGAATCGATCCGCTTTCCCCATGGTGAGAAAAGCGGCGGGATCCTGCAATTGGTCGTGGTTCCAGCCCATGCGCCGCTGATCGCCCATGTCGAGCCGGAGATTATTGAGCGGGTCAACCGCTTTTTCGGGTACAACGCGGTGTCGCGGGTCAAGCTTCGGCAAGGTGCGGTTAAGCCGCCGCCTGCTCAAAGCCCTGCAGCGGCCCCGCCGTCGCTGCGTCCGATCCCACTGGAACTGGGGGAGAGTTTGCGCGATATCGGCGATCCGGAGCTGCGCACGGTGCTGGAATCGCTTGCCCGCAACCTGGGCCGTAACGGGGAGTCTAAAGCGTGAGAATTGGAGCCAAGGCCGGGATCCTGTCTGCTGCCGCCTTGCTGGTGATCGCCGCCGCGCCGACCGTCGGCTGGACCCGCACAGTCGCGATCACACCGTTGGGCAGCCATCTGATTGGTAACCCGGCGGCCAAAGTCAGACTGATCGAATATGTCAGCTATACCTGCCCGCATTGCGCGCGGTTCCAGACCGAATCCGAAGGCGTTCTGCAACTCGCCTATCTGCCATCGGGCCGGATCGCGATTGAAGTGCGGCACATGCTGCGCGATCCGATCGACATGACCGTGGCACTGATGACCAATTGCGGTTCCAAGGACAAGTTTGTGCTCAACCATTCGGCGATGCTGCGCAGCCAGAGCGCCTGGACCGCCCCGATTGCCAATAGCACATCGTCGCAGCGCCAACGCTGGATAACCGGCGAATTCGCCGCCCGCAACCGGGCAATCGCCAGCGACCTGAAATTGTACGAAGCAATGGGAACCCGCGGCTATGACCGCACCACGCTTGACCGCTGCCTTGGCGACAAGGTCATGGCTCAGCGGCTGGCCAGTCAGACCAAGGCCGGGGTCGAGGCTGGAGTTACCAAGACCCCGAGTTTTGCAATCAGCGGCAAGCTGCTGGACAATACCGACACCTGGGCCGAACTGCGCCCGCAACTGGACGAAAGCCTGAAGTAAGATGAGAAAGCTTATCGCCGCCACTCTGCTAGCCGCGTTTGCCGCTGCAAGCCCGTTGATTGCGAAGCCTGCCAAGCCCAGAGCTGCCACTACTGCTGTCGCGTGGGATACCAAGTTGACCCGCACGACAGAGGGTAATCACCAGTATGGCAACCCGGCAGCGATGGTCCGGCTGGTCGAATTCATCAGCTACACCTGCCCGCATTGCGCGCACTATGCCGAAGAATCGCAAGCTCCGTTGCTTGGCGGGCTAGTCCGCCAGGGAAAGGTCGCGGTCGAGATTCGCCCATTCTTCCGCAACCTGATCGACGTGCCCGCCACGCTGCTGGCGCAGTGCGGGCCGGACGCGAGGTTTCTGGGCAACCATCATGCCATCCTGGCCAGCCAATCCGATTGGCTCAAAGCTCCGCCCGAGGGTGCTGAACAGCGCTGGTCGGGGCTGGAGTTCGGCCCCCGCATGAAGTCGATTGCGATCGACATGGGGCTCTACAAGCTGATGCTCGGTCGGGGCTACACCCCGGTCCAGCTTGACCAGTGCCTCGGCAACCGGGCGCTCGCCGAAAAGCTCAACGTGCAAACCGGCGCTGCGGTGGACAAGCTTGGCGTGCAAGGCACTCCCAGCTTTCTGATCAATGGCAAGTTGCAAGAAGTCTACGGCTGGGCCGAGCTGCGCCCGCTGCTGGAGGCTGCACTCCGCTGATTCACCTGTGGAGAAGCGGGCGCTGCCGGTCTTCATTGCTTCTGCCTCTGCCCGATCCGGGCTAGTTTTCCAGACTCGAACATCAAGGAATCGAACCGTCATGAAAAATCAGCGTTTTCGCCAGTTCTTGATCCTCGCGGTAGCTCCGCTGGCGCTTGCAGGCTGTAAACAGGAAGCTGCCACCCCCGGCAGTGACGCACCCCAGGGCGAAGCCATTGCTGCCATTGCACCGCCCGCCGGAACCAGTTGGACCGAGACTTTCGCCAAGACTGCCGATGGCGGCTATCTGGTTGGCAATCCCAACGCCCCGGTCAAGCTGGTCGAGTACGGCGCACTCAGTTGCTCGCACTGCGCCGAATTCTCCGAAACCAGCTCGGCTGAACTGCGCGGAACCTTTATCGCAAGCGGCAAGGTCAGTTATGAGCTGCGGTTCTTCATGTTGAACGCGCTGGATATTCCGGCCACCTTGCTTGCCACCTGCGGCACCACCGAAGCAGTCTTGCCGCTGGCTGAACAGTTCTGGGCCTTTCAACCAAGCATGTTCGCAAACCTCAAAGCGGCCGGTGACGCGCAGTATCAGGCGGCGGGCACTTTGCCGCCCAACCAGCGGTTTGGAGCGCTGGCCAAGATCGGCGGGATGGATGCCTTCTTCGCCGCGCGCGGAATTCCGGTGGCGCAAGGTGCTGCCTGCTTGGCCGATGTGAACAAGGCCACCGCGCTGTCCGAAGCAACCAACAAGGCAGGAACCGAGAAGGAAATCACCGGCACGCCGACTTTCTTCCTCAATGGAACCAAGTTGAATGAAGGCACCTGGCCGGGCGTCAAAACTGCGCTGCAAGCTGCAGGCGCGCGCTGACCCTTTCAATGCAGATCAAGCGGCTCAAACTATCCGGCTTCAAAAGCTTTGTAGAGCCGGCTGAACTGCGGATCGAGCCGGGGCTGACCGGAGTGGTCGGACCAAACGGCTGCGGCAAATCCAACCTGCTTGAGGCGATCCGCTGGGTAATGGGTGAAAGCAGCCCAAAATCGTTGCGCGGCGGCGGCATGGAGGACGTGATCTTCGCCGGGACTGCGCAGCGGCCGGCGCGCGATTTCGCCGAAGTGGTGCTCCACGCAGATAGTGGAGACAATGACAGCGAGCTGGAGGTTGTCCGCCGGATCGAACGCGGCGCGGGCAGCGCTTACCGCGTCAATGGCCGCGATGTGCGGGCCAAGGATGTGTCGCTGGTGTTCGCGGATGCAGCTACTGGCGCGCATTCCCCTGCGCTGGTCAGTCAAGGCAAGATCGCCTCGGTGATCGCCGCCAAACCGGCCGAGCGCCGGATGATGCTCGAAGAGGCTGCCGGGATCGCCGGGCTCCACGTTCGGCGCAAGGACGCCGAGCAAAAGCTACGCGCGACCGAGGCCAATCTCGCCCGGCTCGAAGATCTGATGGGCCAGCTCGATCAGCAGATCGGAAGCTTGCGCCGTCAGGCCCGCGCCGCCGAACGCTACAAGGCGCTGAGCGACAAGATCAAGCTGGCCGAGGCCCGGCTGGTCTTCGCCCGCTGGCGCGATGCCGCCAAGGCTGCCGACGCGGCGCGCGCCGAAGCCTCGGGAGCAGAAGCGCGAGTGGCCGAGGCCCAGACCGCAATGAAGGCCGCGCAGGATGCGCAGCACAAGTCGGCCCAAGCGCTGGCTGAAGCGCGTGAAGAGATGGCCGATCGGCGCGATGACTGCACTGCCCACGGCCACCGGATGGCCCAGTTGTCCAGCCAGCTCGAGGCTGCCGAAGACCGCCTCAAAGACCTCGATCGCCAGCACCAGCGGTTGGAAGAAGACCGCGGCGATGCCGACCGGTTGACGCGGGACGCCGCCGAAGCGCTGGCCAAGCTGGAACGCGAACTGGCTGATGGCGAGGAGCGGCTCGCCGCCGATGACAAACGCCGGCCATTGGTGGCCGCCGGGCTCGATGATGCCGACCGCAACCTGCGCGGGGCCGAACTGGCGCTGGCCAAGGCGACTGCCGATCAAGCCGGGGTCGAAGCCGAATGGCGCGTTGCCGATGCCGAACTGTCCGCCGCTGCCGCCCGCCTCGCCCGGCTCGATGGCGAGGCCCGGCGGCAGGCCGAACTGGCTGAGAGCCTGACCCGCGAAGGCGATCCCATGGCGGCACTGGCCAGCGCCGAAGCTGCCCGCGATGCCGCTGCCAGCGAACTGGCTACTGCCCGCGTGGCGCTCGAAACCCAACAGGCCCGCAAGGCAGA
>CALMBN010000106.1 GCA_937860195.1 uncultured Novosphingobium sp. | reverse complement strand
GACTTCGCTCGACACGAACGAGACGGGGTTGAGATGGGCATGAACTTACCCACCCGCCGCAGCCGTCGGGGCAGGACCCCGATGGCGGAGATCAACGTGACCCCGCTGGTTGATGTGATGCTGGTGCTGCTGATCATCTTCATGGTCACCGCCCCGCTGCTCAGCGCCGGAGTGCCGGTTGACCTGCCGGACAGCAATGCCAAGCCGCTTAACCAGAACCCCAGCGAGATCAGTCTGTCGATCACGCCGGACAAGGTGATCTATCTGAACAACGCCGCACTCGACCCGGGAAGTCTGGCAGCGCGGCTGGCAGGAGTACCCCCGGGGCCGGACGGCAAGCCGCCGCTGGTCACTCTGCGGGCCGACCGGAGCCTCGACTATGGCACGGTGATGGCGGTGATGGGCGAGCTCAACCGCGCCGGATTTACCGCGATCTCGATGGTCAGCGGCGGTTCAGCGAAGAGCCCATAAATCTTGACCATGGCTGCAATCGCCCTTTCCCGTGAAGAAAAACTCGGTCTGGCGCTGGCAGCGCTGGGCCATGTCGCGCTGGTCTGGGTGTTGGTTACCGCCAAGCCGCCCGAGCCGCTGCCCCCGACCCAGCGGATCAGTGTGACCCTTGGCGACGAGCTGGGCGCGGTTTCAACTTCGCCCAATCCGCCAGCCGATCCAGCGCCCGATCAGGGCCCGGCCCTCGGTGAAACTGCACCTGAACCGGAGCCGACCGCCGCGCATCAGGCCAGCGCTGCCCTCGCGCCAATCGCACGGACCAAAGCCCAGCCGCCCAAGGTCTCTCCGGTGAAAAACCCGGCAGCCAAACCAGGGTCGAGCAGTTTCGATCAGGCGTTTTCGAAAGGCATTCCCGGCGGCAAGGGTAAGGACAAGACCCCGCCTGCTGCAACAGCATCGGCCCAGCAGGTCGCGTCGTGGGATTCGTCGATCAAGTCAAAAGTTGTCGGAAGATGGAATTCCTGCCCGGTCAGCGGGCTCGACATTTCGAAGTTGCGGGCAACAGTGCGGTTCACGCTTGACCGGAATGGTGGCATTCTCTCGATCGAGGAGCCGATATTGACCGGAATTACCGATGCCAACCAGGCGCAGGTCCGGCCGTTCAGAGACTGCGCAATCCGGGCGATAAAGCTGGCTGCGCCGTTTACCGGAATGCCCGAGGAATTCTATGATCAGTGGAAATCCCGCAAGCTCAATTTCACCAAGTGATCGGAACCAAACCGTGAAGAAACTCATCCCGTTCCTGTTCGCAATGGCGCTGCCCATGTCAGGCTTGCTGGCGCAGGATGTGTCCCCCTCACCGTCCCCGACCGAGATCGAGGAAGACATTGTCGGCACGGCTGATGCCAACGATGCCAAGATCGCGATTCCCGCCTTTGCCACCAACGCAGATGTACCGACGCAAACAAGCGCGGGTAGCACCTCGACCCTCGGCTACTCGGTCGCCAATGTGATTTTTGGCGACTTGCAGAACAACGGCCTGTTCAAGCCGACCGGGCCATCGAGCCTGCCGCGACCGGCGCTCTCGCAGGTTCAATCGCCCGATTACGGCAGCTGGCGCGGGCGGAGTGCTGACCTGCTGCTGCAGGGCTATGTCCGCGCCGAGCCGAACGGCAATATCACTGTCGGCTGCTACCTCTATGATGTCGGTCTGGGACAGCAGGTCGCCAAAGCCGGGTGGACGGTGGCCCCGGGAGAATGGCGCCGGGCTGCGCACAAGTGTTCCGACATGGTCTATTCAAAGCTCAGCGGCGAAAGCCCGTTCTTCGACAGCCGGATCGCCTATATCGCCGAAACGGGCCCCAAGAACCGCCGGATGAAGCGACTCGCGATCATGGATTCGGACGGGGCAAACCACCGCTACCTGACCACCGGACAGACCACCGCGCTGACTCCGCACTATTCGCCCGATTACAAGTCGATCCTGTACCTCAGCTATTTCAACGGCCAGCCGCGAATCTACATCTATGATCTGACGACCGACAAGCAGCGGCTGCTGCTGCAATCGGTCAACCCGCTGTTTGCGCCGCGCTGGTCACCCGATGGCCGCTGGATTCTCTATTCGATGGCGATCGGCGGCAATACCGACATCTACAAGATGCCCGCAGCCGGTGGCGCCCCGGTCAAGCTAACCGATGCTCCGGGGATCGACATCGGCGGATCGTTCAGCCCCGATGGCAACCGGATCGTGTTCGAGAGCGACCGCAGCGGTAGCCAGCAGGTCTATGTCATGAACCTTGACGGCAGCGGGCAAAAGCGGATCAGCTTTTTCGGTGGTCGCGCGGCCACCCCGGAATGGTCCCCGCGCGGCGATCAGATTGCCTTTACCCATATCGGCGGCAATTTCCGGATTGCGGTGATGGACCCGGCGGGTGGAAACCTGCGCTACCTGACCGATAGCTGGCAGGATGAGGCCCCGACCTGGGCCCCCAATGGCCGGTTGATCCAGTTTTTCCGGACCACGCGCGGCAGCGGCAAGGCCGGAATCTGGCAAGTTGACCTGACCGGCAAGAACGAACGCAAGCTCGAAACCCCGGTTGACGGCAGTGATCCCGCGTGGGGACCGCTTCGTCCCTGACCTGCATTGACTTGAATGCCAAAGACGCAAAGCTGATGGCAAAGGAGAAGCCCATGAAGACCCGTATCGCCCTGTCCTTGCTGCTCGCCAGTGGCCTCGCGCTATCCGCCTGTGCGAAAAAGGCGCCGCAAGTGCTTCCGCCCAATCCGGGCGAAGCTGCTCCTTCGCAAACCGGCGCCGTCGATACCGGTGCGCCGGTCCCCGGCAGTCAGGCCGATTTCGCCGCGACCATGATGGGTCAGGACACTGTCCTGTTCGATACCGATCGCTACAACATTGACGCAACCGATCAGCAAGCGCTTGCCGCGCAGGCGCAGTGGCTGCAGAAATATCCCGACAAGCGGATCACCCTTGAGGGTCACGCTGACGAACGGGGAACCCGCGAATACAACCTCGCGCTCGGCGAACGCCGCGCCAATGCGGCCAAGAACTATCTGGTCAGCCTCGGCGTGGATGCCGGGCGGGTCACCACGGTCAGCCACGGCAAGGAACGCCCGATCGCGCTCGGCAGCGACGAAGCCAGTTGGGCACAGAACCGCCGGGCAGTAACGGTAACGGTTGATTAGTTCCGTTTTTGTTCCTAGTGTCCGGGCATGCCTGCACCCGCACCGATTCCTGACGATCCCGATCTGAAAGCCGCGCAAGCGGTTGCACGCGGGATTTGCCGACTGTTTGCGCGCAACGATGTCTGGTGTCTTGCGGAAATGCCGCTGCGCTCAAATCGTCGTGCCGATCTGATGGGGATCGACACCAAGGGGCATCTGGTGATTGTTGAGATCAAGGTCAGTCGCGCCGATCTGTTGGGTGATGGCAAGTGGACCGACTATCTTGAGCATTGCGACCGGTTCTACTGGGGTTTGGCCCCGCACCTTGACCGGGCCTGTCTGGAAGAGGCCGCGTTCCTGCCTGGGCGTTGCGGCTTGATTGTTGCCGATGGCTACGATGCGGAAATCCTCCGCCCGGCCGCCACGGTTCCACTCAATACCGCACGCCGCAAGGCTGAGACTGAGCGGCTGGCCCGCGCAGCGCTCAGACGGCAAACGGGGCTGCTCGATCCCAAATTGGGCGGGTGGGGTTCAGGCTAGCCGGTCTGCTCCGGCAGTTGAAATCCTTCCGGTGCGGCTTAACCGGAAGTTTACCATGTTGCGCCAGAACCAGTTCAGACAATGGACTTGGCAGGGACTTCACATGGATACCTATCGCGGGAACTATCTCGATAGCGGGGCAAGCGGCAACGATTGGCCCGAGGTCGAATTCAGTGAGGAAGAAGGACCACGCGAGCCGCCGCCAAGCCCGATCGGGCAGGACGAGCGCCGGATGCAGGTGCGCGCCTACAACCATTGGGCGAGCCTGCTCGACAACCGCAATTTCCCCTCGATCGAAGATCTCTCCCCCGGCGAGCTCCCCGATTTCGGGCCATACAGCGTACTGCTGGACTTCTCCGAAGGGATCGACAACCCGGCGATCCGCTATCTCGGTGATATGCTGGCGACCGAATGTGGCACCGACGACCAGATCGACGCCTTGTCCGATGTTCCGGCGCGTTCGCTATTGTCGCGGATCACCGATCACTACATGCAGATCCTGGCCAATCAGGCTCCGATCGGATTCGAGGCAGAATTCGTCAACCAGCGCGGCCGGACGATTCTCTATCGCGGAATTCTGCTGCCCTATTCGTCCGACGACGAAACGATCGACTTCATTTTTGGCGTGATCAACTGGAAGGAACTGGCCGACCAGGCGACCACCGAAGAGCTGCTGCTCGAAGTCGATACCGCGCTCGATAGCGGCAATCCCGTCGAATCGCGGCGCGACGATCCGCTGACCGAATGGGCCGACGGCCCTGCTGATGACAGCGGTTCCGAAAGCGACGATGTGCTCGATCTGGCCGGCATGGCCGAATTCGATCCTGCCGAGACCGAACTGCCCAGCCCGCGATTCGCCGGATTCCCCGCGCTTGAAGAAGACGAAGCCGAGGTGCCGGTCCCATCGTTTGATCTATACGCAATGCACCGCGCTGACGAAGGCTTGCCTCCGCTAGAACTCGAAGGCTTTGCCCAGATGATTGATGAAGGCCAGTCCGAGCCCGAAGCGGCCGACATGGGCCTTGCCGATTGGCTCGCCTCGGCCCGTGAAATGGCCGAGGCAGCGCTCGGATCAGAAGACCGGACGCGCTCGGCGCTCTATGCCGCAATCAGCAAGGCCTATGACTTCTCGCTTGCTGCTGCTGAAGCGCCCGCAGAATTCACCGAACTCCTCGCCGATTCAGGCCTGACCGTGCAGGACCGCGCGCCGATGACCCCGGTGGTCAAACTGGTGTTCGGGGCCGATTATGACAAAACCCGACTGGCCGAATATGCCACAGCGCTGGGCCATGCCCAGCGGGTCGGCCTGGCCCGGGGGGCGCTGTCAGCCTATCTCGCAGCAGCCCCAGGCGGGCTCAAAGGCGTGGTGAGTGAAGAGCGCCGTGTAAAGCGCGGCGAAACCACGACCCCAGCCCCGGTCCGTGATACGCTCCGTACCGGCCTCGCCAAAAAATTGCGCAAGCTCGATCATCAACCGCTGGATGCGGTGGCAGCCGAGGGCGCGGAGTTCACTCTGATCGTCGCTCGCAGGCTGCCTTCGGGTGAGGTGGTGCTGCTCGGTGAAGTTGCGAATGACCTTCCGCTGCTGGAGAAGGCAGCCAAGAAATTGCTCGGCTGACTCCCAAGTCCAAGTCAGGATCGGCCGCGCCTGGCGCGCCATGTCGGGGGGCATGGCGCGCCTTCGCATTGCAGGTTAGGGAGGGGCTATGACAGGCCTGCAGGCGATTCCCAAGATAGGCTGGGCTCTGATTGCGCTGGCTTTGCTGGCAGCGGCCGGGTTCGGGCTGTGGCGCTATGCGCTCAGCACCAATTCGGTCGCGCTGCTCGATTGGGCCGACCGCCAGTTCGGCGGCAGTACCGGTTACAGGATCGCCCTTGCCAATGGCCGCTATGGCCCGCTCGAAGCGCACAAGGTCGAGGTGATCGTCCCCGATCAGCCCGCAGCCGCACCCCGTCCGGTGGTGGTCTTCATCCACGGTGGTGGCTGGCATTCGGGGACGCCAGGAGACTACCGGTTCGTCGGTCGGCGATTTGCGCGGGCTGGCTATGTCGTGGTGACAATCGGCTATCGGCTTGGGCCCGATGGCATCTATCCGCACATGCTGGAAGATTCCGCTCAGGCGATGGTCTGGGTCCACAGCCATGTCGCGGAATTCGGCGGCGATCCGGGCAGAGTCGTCGTGATGGGGCACTCGGCTGGCGCCTATAACGCAGCGATGCTGGCGCTGGAACGGCAATGGCTGGGGCGAGCGGGCTTGCCCGAAGGCTTCATCAAGGGTGTGATCGGCCTGTCCGGTCCATACGATTTCTTTCCATTCACGTCCGATTCGGCCCGAAACGCCTTTGGGCATGAGTCCGATCCAGCGATCACCCAACCGATCCACTATGCCCGGCGCGATGCCCCGCCGATGCTGCTGCTGAGCGGTGATGCCGATACAACCGTCCGCCCGCGCAATTCGATTGCTCTGGCCAAGGCGCTAAGCGCCAAGGGCTTGCCGACCGAGTCGGTGATTTTGTCCGGGGTCGATCATTCCGGTACGATCATGAAGCTGGCTGCGCCGTTTGACCGCGACCGCCGGGTGCTGGATCCGGTGCTGGCCTTTCTGGCCAAACATAGCGCAACTTCAGGCGACATTCAGGCGAAAGGCCAATAAAGATTTCCGCAATGCACGCCGCCCATCGCTTTTTAGCCCGCTGCCTCGCGGTGGTGCTGACCTTCACGCTCAGCATCCAGCCAGCCATGGCGCAATCAATCCTGCGCGATGCAGAAACCGAAATGCTGTTTCGCGACATGGCAACCCCGCTGGTGCGGGCCGCCGGGCTCGATCCGCGCAATGTCGTGGTGGTGCTGGTCGGCGATCCTTCGATCAACGCCTTTGTGGCGGGCGGACAGGCGATCTACATTCATGCCGGGCTGATCAACGAGGCTGGCTCGGCGCTTGAGGTTCAAGGCGTGATCGCCCACGAATTGGGCCACATTACCGGCGGTCACGTCATCAGCGATGCCGGATCGAAGCAGGCGACCGGCATCTCGATCCTCTCGCTGATCCTTGGCGGGCTGGCGGCTGCGGCGGGATCGGGCGATGCGGCGGTCGGCGTGATCATGGCCGGGCAGCAGGCCGCGCTGGGCAAATACCTCGCCTTCAACCGCGGGCAAGAGGCCAGCGCCGATGCGGCCGGGGCCAAATATCTCTCAGCCGCAGGCCTTTCGGGTCGCGGCTCGATCACGTTCTTCAAACGGCTCCAGAACCTGGAAATGCGCTATGGCTATACCAGAACTGCCGATGGTGAGTTCTATTCGACCCATCCGATGACATCGGACCGGATCACCACGCTGCAGGACACCTATGAGCAGGACCCGAACTGGACCGCAGCTGCCGATGCGGCGCTGGAAGGTCGGTTTCAGCGGGTCAAGGGCAAGCTGCTGGGCTTCATGTCCGAGCCGCAGCGGACCTTGCAGGTCTATCCGGAAACGATGGCCGGGGTGCCCGCGCGCTATGCCCGGGCCTATGCCTGGCACAAGGAAGCCCGGCTGGACAAGGCCTTGGCCGAGGTTGACGCGCTGCTGGCCGGCGCACCCGACGATCCCTATTTCCTTGAGTTGAAAGGCCAGATCCTGCTCGAATCCGGCCGCCCGGAAGATGCCATCGTCCCGCTGCGGCGGGCGACCGAACTGTCAAACTATCACCCCCTAATCGCCACGGCCTTTGGCCATGCATTGGTTGCAACCGAGGACCCGGCCCAGCTTGATGAGGCTGAGCGGGTGCTGCGGGCTGCCGTTTCGCTTGACCGGGAGAATCCGTTCGCGTGGTACCAATTGGGTGTGATCTACGGAAAAAAGGGCGATATCCCGCGTGCGCAATTGGCCAGCGCCGAACAGCAGTCGCTCCAGTACAATTTCCCGGCAGCGCAACGCAGCGCCGAGATGGCGCAAGCCGGCCTCCCCAAAGGCTCGCCCGACTGGATTCGTGCGGGCGACATCGCGATGCAGGCGCGCAGCGAGATTGAACAGCAGAAGAAACGCAGGTAGCGCTGCCGGCATGGCAAACCCCCTATCGCGCATGTCCGTTCCACTTGCCCTCTCGGGCCTGGCCTTGCTGATCGCCGGGGCCGCAGGCGGCTATGCGCTGGCGCGCAGCGGCGGCGGGATGGACAAGGCTGCGGTCGAAGGCGTCGTCAAGGATTACATCCTGACCCATCCGGAAATCCTGCCTGAAGCGATGGAGAACTTGCGCGACAAGGAAACCGGGCAGCAACTGGCGAGCGCCGGTGACAAGCTGGAAGTGGCCTTTCCCGGTGCGGTTCTGGGCAATCCCGATGGCACGACCGTGCTGGTCGAGTTCACCGATTTCGCCTGCGGCTATTGCCGCCAGAGCGTGCGCGATGTCGAAGCCCTGGTGGCCGCCGATCCCAATCTGAAAGTGGTCATTCGCGAGCTGCCGATTATTGCGCCAACCAGTGCCGATGCTGCCCGCTGGGGCCTCGCCGCCGCCGAACAGGGCAAGTATCCGGCTTTTCACAAGGCGATGTTCGCAGCTGGCCGCACCGATCCCGCCAGCATTGAAACCGCCGCAACCGCCGCCGGGCTTGATCTGGACCGGGCCCGGGCCTTCATCAAGGACCCTAGGGTCGCAGCAGAACTCTCCAGCAATCTCGATATGGCCCGCCAGCTCGGGATCGATGGGACACCCAGCTGGGTGGTCGGCGATCAATTGCTGGCCGGTGCGGTCGGCAAGGACGCGCTGAGCAAAGCGATCAGCGCAACGAGGGGCAAGTAAATCCCCTCTTTGCTCTCTCAAAAAACTGCTAAGGACGGGCTCATGGCCGTTCTGCCGTTCCGTCCGATCCCGTTCTTCGCCAACAAGAACCGCGCGTTCTGGCGGTTGCAGGCGGCGGGCTGGGGCGGGGCGATGCTGCTGCGCGCGGCCTCGGGCCTCGCCAATGGCCAACCGCTGTCCTATCTGGTGCTGGTCCTGATTTCGACGATCACCGGGATTTCGATCACTCTGATCCTTTCGGTGACCTATCGCCAGCTGATCAACCGCCGCCCCTTGATTACCTGGGGAGTGACTGCGTTGATATTGCCCTTCGCCGTGGCGCTCTATGCCTTTGTCGATGCCTGGGTAAACGGATTGTATCAGGGCGCTTCGGGAACAGGCTTTGCCCAGCGTTTCATCAGCCTGTTCTATTTCGATGCGACATTGATGCTGGCCTGGTCAGCGCTGTATTACATGATCAACTTCTTCCTCCAGATCGAAGAACAGAATGATCAGCTGATCCAGCTGGAAAATCAGGCGACCAGCGCGCAGCTCGCCATGCTGCGCTATCAGCTCAACCCGCATTTTCTGTTCAACACGCTCAATTCGATCTCGACCCTGGTGCTGCTCAAGCAGACCGAACCAGCCAATGCGATGCTCAGCCGGCTCAGCTCGTTCCTGCGCTATACGCTGGTCAATGAACCGACCGGGCGGGTGACCGTGGCGCAAGAGGTGGAGACGCTGAAGCTCTATCTTGAAATCGAACGGATGCGGTTTGAAGAGCGGCTGCGGACCAGTTTCCAGATCGAACCGGATGTCACAGCCGCTTTGCTGCCCTCGCTGCTGCTCCAGCCATTGGTCGAAAACGCGATCAAATATGCCGTGAGCCCGCAGGAATCTGGTGCCGAAATTACCATCGCAGCGCAGCTCATCGGGCCAAACCTTCGCATCACCGTCTCTGACACCGGCCCCGGGTTGCAATCGGGCGGTTCGAACAACAGGTTGACCGGCGTGACATTCGACGGCGGCGAACAGGTTTCGACTGGCGTGGGCCTTGCGAACATTCGCGACCGATTGGCCCAGGCTTATGGCGATGAGCATCGTTTCGAAACGATGGACCCCCCAGAGGGCGGGTTTGCCGTGCTGATCGAGATCCCCTTTGAACGCCGCGAACAGGCCGCTTCGGTGCTGGCGGCGGACAAGCGACCGGCGCTGACCGGATAAAGGCAAACACCCCATGACCATCCGCACGCCCATTTGCGACATGCTGGGCATCGCCCACCCGATCCTGCTCGCCGGCATGGGCGGCGTCTCCTATGCCGAACTCTGCGCCGCAGTGTCGGAGGCCGGCGGCTTCGGCACGCTCGGCATGGCCGGCCGCAGCCCCACTGAGATCCGCGACCAAATGCGCCGCGTGCGCGCGCTCACGAAAAAACCGTTCGGCGTCGACCTGCTCGCGGCCTGCACCGTGGCGCGAATATCGCTGGACCGCATCGTCACGCACCTGCTGCCGTTCGTTCTGGTGGTGCTGGCGTGCCTGCTGGTGATCACCTATGGGCAAGCCGCGGCTCACGAGTGTGCTATTCGATCACCTCATCCGCCCGCGTCAACACACTGTGCTGGAACCTGATTCCCAGCGCTTTCGCTGCCGTCACATTGACGACGAATTCAAAATGGGTCGGTTGTTCAACAGGAAGCTCATCCGCCCGGACACCTTTGACAATCCTGGCAACGTAGTGTCCCAGTCGTTCGAAGAACAAGGTTCGGTTGGGGCCGTCCGACATCAGGCCGCCGTTGACCGGA
>CALMBN010000105.1 GCA_937860195.1 uncultured Novosphingobium sp. | reverse complement strand
TTTTTCGTCATCTGCGCCAACGTGCTGGGTGGTTGCATGGGCAGCACCGGGCCGGCAAGTCTGGCAGAAGACGGAAGTCCGTGGGCCATGCGCTTTCCGGTTATCACGATCCGCGATATGGTCCGTGCGCAGGTTGCTTTGCTCGATGCGCTGGGGATTGAACAGGTCCATGCGGTGATCGGTGGGTCGATGGGCGGGATGCAGGCGCTGTCGTTCGCCGCCAATTGGCCCCAGCGGACCCGCGCCGCGCTGGTGATCGCCAGCACGGCACGGCATTCGGCCCAGAACATCGCATTTCATGAGGTGGGGCGGCAAGCGATCATGGCCGATCCCAAGTGGCAGGGCGGAAGCTATTCAAATGGCAAGGGTCCTGACGATGGCCTCGCCGTCGCTCGGATGGCGGCACACATCACCTACCTTTCCGAAGCTGGGCTGACCGAGAAGTTCGGGCGGCGGTTGCAGGACCGCGCCGAGAAGACCTTTGGCTTCGACGCGGATTTTCAGGTCGAGAGCTATCTGCGCCATCAGGGTCTCAGCTTCACGGACCGGTTCGATGCCAATTCCTATCTCTATATTACCCGGGCGATGGACTATTTTGACTTGGCGGAGGAACACGGCGGCAAACTGGCCCAGGCCTTCGCCAAAGTCACCGCGCGGGTCTGCCTGATCAGTTTCGATACCGATTGGCTGTATCCCACCAACGAGAGCCGGATCATCGCCCATGCGCTCAACGCGGCTGGCGCGCCGGTCAGCTTTGTCGAGCTAAGCGCGCCGTTCGGACATGACAGTTTCCTGCTCGATGTGCCCGCGCAAGACCGGGTGATTGCCGGGTTCCTGAGCCAATGAGCGCGCTCCGCCCCGATCTGGCGATCATCGCTGCCAATGTCGCGCCGGGTAGCCGGGCGCTTGATATCGGTTGCGGCGACGGCGCACTGATGGCGGCCTTGCGCGATGACAGCGGGGTTGATGCGCGCGGGATGGAGCTTGATCCGCTCGGAGTGGCCGAATGTGTCGCCAAAGGCCTGTCGGTGATGCAGGGCGATGCCGATACCGATCTGGCTGACTATCCCGACGCGGCGTTCGATTACGCGATCCTCAGCCAGACGCTCCAGACCACCAAGCGCCCCGATCTGGTGCTGGATGAGCTGCTGCGGGTCGGGCGCAAGGCCTTCGTCTCATTCCCCAACTTCGCGCACTGGAAGGTCCGGCTCAGCCTGCTGTGGAACGGGCGGATGCCGGTGACCCGGTTGCTGCCGATTGCCTGGTATGAGACTCCCAACATCCACCACGTAACAGTCCGCGATTTCCGCGAGCTGGTTGTGTCCAAAGGGTACCGGATCGAAGGCGCGTGGTTTCTGTCCGGAGACAAGCTGGCCAGTCCGGCGGCAGCGACGTGGCGGGCGGAGCACGCGGTGTTTTTGTTGTCACGCTGAGGCGTCGTTCACCAGTGTCACTTCATCATCCCGCGCCAGCACCCACAGGCTGAGGCCTGTGCTCTTGGCCCGGTCCACTGCCAGCGAGGTTGGCAGTGAGACCGTAACCAGCGTGGTTGCTCCGGCTCGCACCGCCTTCTCGACAATTTCATAGCTGCATCGCGCGGTCGAAAGCACAAACCCCGGCGAGAGCACCTGCCCATTCCGCGCCATGGCCCCAACGAGCTTATCCAGTGCGTTGTGACGGCCGACATCCTCGCGGACCAGGCCAATTGTCCCGTTCGCTGAAACCCACGCCGCCGCATGGGCCGCGCCGGTTTTCCGGCCCAGCGGCTGGTGATCGCGGAGTTCAGTCAGCGCGGCGAAGATCGCGGTCGGCGCAACAGCAGAATGCGGAGCAACCGGAGGCAAAGGCCGCGCCACTTCAGCCAGGTTCTCGATCCCGCACAGCCCGCAGCTTGATTCCGCAACCCGGCTGCGGACCCGCTCGGTCAGCTTATCGATGCCGAGGCCAGTCACAGTGGCGCGAATGACCCAGCCTTGCTCAACCTCTGCCACGGCGATGTCCGTCACTTCGGACGCACACGCTGCAAGCCCTTCGTTGAGGGCAAAGCCGGTCGCAAAGTCTTCCAGATCGCGCGCCGTGGCCATCATCACGGCATAGGACAGGCCGTTGTATTCCAGCGCCACCGGCGCCTCGGGCACCCATACCCGCGAACTTGCGCGGTGGGTGCCGTCGGGCCGGAAGGCAAGTGGGTCGCTCATCCCATGCGGTGGAGCGCGCAGAGCTTGTTGCCGTCGGGATCGCGCAAATAGGCTAGGTAGAGCTTGCCGAAGCCGCCTTCGCGCACGCCTGGGGGATCTTCGCAAGTGGTCCCACCAGCGGCAACCCCGGCGGCATGCCAGGCATCGGCCTGGGCCGGATTGTCCATGGCAAATCCGATGGTTGCACCATTGGCTTGGGTGGCCGGCTCGCCGTTGATCGGCTGAGTGACCAGAAACAGCCCGTCGTTGTGCATATAGATCAGGCGACCCTTGTCGTCCTGGATCGCTTCCTTGCCGCCGATGGCCTGGAAGGTGGCATCATAGAATGCCTTTGATTTCGCGATGTCGTTCGATCCGACCATATTGTGACTGTACATGCTGTCCTCTCCTCACTGGTTGCAAAGAGCAACCCTATACCCCTGCCTGCTTTGCCTCAAGAGCATCTGCCACTTCCGCATCACCGTCACGCATCGGCAACAGCAGGAACAGCAACAGTGCCGCGAACGAACCCAGTGCCATGCAGAACGAGACCAGCAGCAATTGATCGTTGCCGAAGACCTTGAACAGATAGCCCGCGATGATCGGTGAACCGGCAGCACCGAACCGCCCGACTCCAAGCACGAACCCAGTTCCGGTCGCGCGCGCGAAAGCCGGAAAGCCCAGCGCAAAGGCCGAATAGAAGCCGACGATCGCGCCGTTGCCAAAGAACATCGCGCCAAACGCAGCCGCGCGCCATGCGCCGAGGCTGCTATAGCCGAGCCCGAATGCCGTTACCCCGACGACAGCCATGGCCAGCATCGCCACGGTCGGCCCCTTGATCGCCCAGCGCCTCATCAGGAAACCGAGCGTGAGCCCGCCCAGCGCACCGCCGATGTTGGCCCAGGTCAGGACGCTTGCCGCCATGGGAGGAGCATAGCCGGGCGGGTAATCGGACACGATCTTCACCGCCCATTTGAGGATGTAGTAGAACGTGATGGTGTGGAACATATAGCCGAAGGCGAGTAACAGCGTAACCGGCCGTAATCGGGGGTTTGACAGGATGTCGGTCAGCCTCGGGCGCGGCGCGCTGAGGTCGAGCGCAGGCAAGGCTGAAATCGGCGGTTTACCAAAGGCAGCGAGCGAGCGATTGATCCGCGTGACTGCATCGGCTGGTCGCGTGGCCGAATAGAACGCTGGGGTTTCTGGCACCAGCAGCATGACCAGCGGGATCATCGCGGCGGTCACCACTGCGCCAAACAGGAACACCGCTCGCCAATCGTAATCGATCAGCAGCCACTGGCTTGCCGCCAGGCCGCCGATCACCCCTCCAAGCGGATAGCCGATGACATAGATCGCCATCGAGATGTTGCGCCCGGCCTTGCTGGTGCTCTCTGCGGTTACGGCGTTGGTCGCGGTCAGCATGCCGCCGATCCCGAGCCCGGTGATGAACCGCCAGATTGAAAGTTCGGTGACCCCGCTTGAAGCGTGGGCAAAATACATGCCGATCGCCATGACCACCAGGCAGGCCAGCATGGTCGGCTTGCGTCCGCGGGTGTCGGCCAAGCCGCCCAGCAAGACCGAACCGAAGCCCATGCCGACCAGTTCAGCTGAAAGCATCACCCCCAGCGCTTCACGCGGAACGCCCCATTCCTTGGAGATCCCAGGCGAGGCAAAGGCGCTCGACAGCACGTCGAAGCCGTCGAGGGCGTTGAGGGCAACCATCAGCGCCACAACCACGTATTGGCGCCAGTTCATCGGCGATTCGTCGAGGACGCGTTGCGGATCGCGGGCTGCGCTGTCAGTCATTGTCGGCAAATTCCTTCTCCCCGGCCGATCCTATTCGTGGATGCGTGCCAGCAATTCCATCAAGGTCTTGACTTCGGCATCGGTGAACCGCCCCTTCACCCAGTTTTCGTGCTCGCGGATCGCTCGCCTTGCCTTGACCAGCGCTTGATCGCCCCCTGGTTCAAGGAACAGCGCCTGCTTGCGGCCATCAGTTGGCGATTTTTCGCGCCGCAGATAGTGGCGCGCTTGCAGCCGGTTGATGATTGTCATGGTGGTGGCCCGGTCCATTCGCAGCCGCTGGCCCAGATCGATCTGCGAAATGCCGGGATGGTCAGCGACCAGCCACATCACGGAAACCTGCTTTTGCGTCAGTTCCAGATCGACAAAGGTTTCGGTGAAATGGCGATAGCAGGCCCCGTGGGCCAGCCTGATATGAAAGCCCACAATTTCGTTGATTTCGCCGATATCGCCATCGTCATGATCAATCGGCGTTACCGCGTCCAAATCGTCGTCCCTCACCCGCATAGCGCTTGCCTATTCGTTAGCACTGCATACAATCCCATTAGAGGAGCAGATGCAATGGCCCATTTCCCGGATAGCCCCAACTTTACCGGCTTTAACACGCCTTCGCGGATCGAAGCTGACATTGCCGATCTGGTCCATCACGGAGAAATCCCGCGCGAGTTAAACGGCGCATTCTTTCGAGTCCAGCCTGACCCGCAGTTTCCGCCGCGGAAGGGAGACGACATTTCGTTCAATGGTGATGGAATGATCGCCCGGTTTCACTTCAACGACGGCCGTTGCGATTTCCGCCAGCGCTGGGCCCGGACTGACAAATGGAAGCTTGAGCACGAGGCCGGAAAGGCCCTGTTCGGCAATTACCGCAATCCGTTGACCGACGATGAGGCTGTCAAGGGCCAGATCCGCGGTACTGCCAACACCAACGCGTTCGTCCATGGCGGCAAACTCTATGCTCTGAAGGAAGACAGTCCCGCCCTTGCGATGGATGCAGCGAGCATGGAGACCGATGGTTACACCCGGTTTGGCGGCGCGATGGAGGGGCAGACCTTCACTGCCCATCCCAAGATCGATCCCGTCACCGGCAACATGCTCGCTTTCGGCTATGCCTCAACCGGGCTCTGCACAACTGACTGCATGTTTTACGAAGTCACCCCGGAGGGTGAACTGGCCCACCAGATTCCCTTCACCGTTCCCTATTACGCGATGATGCACGATTTCGGGATTACGCCCGACTATGCGGTGTTCAACCTAATGCCCTCGATTGGCAGCTGGGAGCGGCTGGAGCAGGGTCTCCCGCATTTCGGGTTCGATACCACCATGCCGGTCTACCTTGGGGTTCTGCCGCGTCACAAAGGGGCGAGCGGCGCAGACATCCGCTGGTTCAAGACCGATAACAGTTTCAACAGTCACGTGATGAACGCCTTTCAGGAAGGCAGCAAAGTCCATTTCGATATCCCGGTGGCCAAGAACAACATGTTCCCGTTCTTCCCCGATGTTCACGGCGCGCCGTTCAACGGGATGGAGGCGATGAGCTATCTGACCCGCTGGACGGTCGACATGGCGAGCAACTCCGATGAATTTGACAGCATCGTGCAACTGACCCGGACCGCCGCCGAATTTCCCCGGATCGATGACCGTTTTGCCGGGCAGCCCTATCGCTATGGCTGGATGCTGGAAATGGACATGAAGCGCCCGGTCGAGCTCAAAGGCGGCTCAGCGGGGGGCCTGCTGATGAACTGCCTGTTCCTGATCGATCATCAGACTGGAAAGGAACAACACTGGTGGTGCGGCCCGGTGTCTTCGCTTCAGGAGCCCTGTTTTATCCCGCGCAGCAAGGATGCAGCGGAGGGCGATGGCTGGATTGTCCAGGTCTGCAATCGGCTTGAGGAACACCGCAGCGACTTGCTGCTGTTCGATGCGCTCGAAATCGAGAAGGGCCCGATTGCGACAATCAACGTGCCGATCAGGCTGCGGTTCGGGCTGCATGGCAACTTTGCGACAGCGGACCAGATTGGATTGGCAGCATGAGCGACGACCGGATCGAAGGTGGCTGTTATTGCGGCCGGGTCCGCTATCGCGCCGCCGCGCAGCCGTTGATGAAGGCGGAGTGTTATTGCCGTCAGTGCCAATACGTTACGGGCGGCGGACCGGTTCTGATCATGGCCGTGCCGAGCGAGAGCTTTGAGCTGCACGGGCAAACCAAGGGGTTCACCCACCCTGACTGGCCCAACGCGGTGACTCGCGAATTTTGCCCCAATTGCGGCACCCACTTGCTGACCCGCGCGCCGGGCTTTCCGCAAGGCGTGATCCTGAAAGTCGGCGGATTCGACGATCCGGGCCAGTTCGGCGGTGCAGACTTTGCCGCCTGGGCCTGCGATGCGCAGCCGTTCCACCGGTTGCCGACGGACATACCGGTTCATCAGAAATGGCCGGGAATGGAATAGCAGCCTGATAAATTCCGCCAATGACGCAGAAAATTGTGCGGGGCTGAGCCGGTCAGTCGATCACCAGTTCCACCAGTGTCGGCCCGGTGCTGGCAAAGCTCCATCCAAGCGCCTCATCCAGCTCAGCGACCGCGCTGGCGCGGCGGGCAGGCACACCCATGCTTGTCGCCAGCCCGACAAAGTCGATTCCGCCGATCTCGGTGCCGGGCATTGCGTTCATGCCAAAGACCTTGGCGAAGTGATCAAGCGCGGCATAGCGGCGATTGTTGAGGATGATGAAACTGACGTTTGAGGACTGCTCTGCCGCGCTCCAC
>CALMBN010000104.1 GCA_937860195.1 uncultured Novosphingobium sp. | reverse complement strand
CCGCCGAACCTGGAAGGGCAAGGCGCGATTACCATCGGCGATCTGGTCAAGAACGCGCTGCGTATGCGGCCGGACCGGATCATTCTGGGCGAAATCCGCGGGGCCGAAGCCTTCGATCTGCTCGCCGCGATGAACACCGGCCACGATGGTTCGATGTGCACGCTCCACGCCAACTCTCCGCGCGAATGCCTTGGCCGTATGGAAAACATGATCCTGATGGGTGACATCAAAATCCCCAAGGAAGCCATTTCGCGCCAGATTGCCGAATCGGTCGATCTGATCGTTCAGGTCAAGCGCCTGCGCGATGGTTCGCGCCGCACGACCGAGATCACCGAAGTGATCGGGATGGAAGGCGAAGTGATCGTCACCCAGTCGCTGTTCAAGTTCGAATACCTCGACGAAAGCGACGACGGCAAGATCATCGGCGAATTCCGCAGCTCTGGCCTGCGCCCCTACACGCTCGAAAAAGCGCGGATGTTCGGGTTCGACCAGGCCTATCTTGAGGCTTGTCTCTAAGCGAAATAGACCCCGAAGACCGCTACCATAAAGGCCAGAAAGCCGGCCCAGAAGGCGATGTCGCGCCAGGGCATCCAGCCGACCGCATCGGCATCGCTTCGGGTCATCCGGCGGCGATCCCCGCGCCAGGCAACTATCGCGAGGCAGACCAGAGCGACTGACAACAGGCTGGAGCGGACCCAGGCCAGGTCGAGCCATTCGCTGATCGCCGCTTGCCAGTCCATCGCCCGTCGTTAGGACAGCCGGGTGGAACCTGTCCAGAAGCCCCTCTATGCACTTGGCCTGCGGCTGCTTGCGACGATGGTGCTTTCGACATTGGTGATGACGGTCAAGGTCACCGCCGAGGCCGGGGTAGCCTTTCCGGAAATCCTGTTCTGGCGGCAGCTGGTTCCGGCGATATTGATCCTTGGCTGGCTGGCGGGACGCGGCGAACTGGATCGGCTGAGGACCGCCCGGCTGCCCGATCACGCCAAACGCGCGATGCTGGGGTTGACCGGCATGTTCTTCACTTTCGGTGCGCCGATCCTGCTGCACCTTGCGCTGGCAACCACGCTGGGGTTCACCACTCCGGTCTTTGCGGTCATTCTGGCAGCACTGCTGCTGAAAGAGCGGGTCGGCCCGGTGCGCTGGCTGGCCGTAGCCCTGGGGTTTGCCGGAGTGGTCATCATCGCCCAGCCGGGACAATCCGTGATCCCGCCGTTTGGAGCCTTTGTCGGGATCGGTGCGGGGTTCATGGTCGCGCTGATCTCGATCCAGGTCCGTGACCTGGGGCGAACTGAAGAATCGATCAGGATCGTTTTCTGGTTCGCGGCGCTCTCTGCACCTGTTTTGGCGCTGGGGCTGCCGTTCTATGCCAGCGCTCATTCCGCATGGCAGTGGTTTCTGCTGCTGGGCGGCGGTGTGCTGGGGCTGGTCGGGCAATTGCTGCTCACCGCCTCGCTGCGCTATGGTCAGGTCGCCAGTGTCATCGTGATGGATTATTCCGCCCTGGTCTGGGCCACGCTTTATGGCTGGTTGATCTGGGCGGAGCTGCCGCCGCTCTCAACCTGGCTCGGTGCTCCGGTGATTATCGCAGCCGGCGCTGTGATTGCCTGGCGCGAGCATTTACATGACCGCAAGCTGACAACCGCTGCGGCGAACAGCGCTGGATGAGCGGTGCGCTGGGTTTTGCGGCATTGCTAAAACGATTGCAGTGGCGCATTCTCGTCGTCGAGCACAAATAGGAGAGTCCTTTGGTTCGCAAACTCCTGCTCGTATGCGCAGTCAGCAGCCTGATGCTGGGCGCTGCGGCCTGTAACACCGTAAAGGGTTTGGGCCGAGACATCCAATCGGTGGGCGAAGCTGGTGATCGGGCCGTCAGGTAGGGTCCGCTCGTGGGTCGCTATTGGGCTGTTCGTCGATTGAATGTTTTCCCTGTCGTGCAGGGAAACTAGGACGCTTTCCATCATGAACTCGATGGCACCACTGTGCTCTGTCGGGCCACATCCCTTTCGCCTTGAACGCACTGGCGGTTGCAGCGCTGGTTGCCGCCCACACAATCGTGGGAGCGACCGATCTGTCACGCCGCGAGGCGACACCGCGGATCGAGCGGCTCGACCTGACTGAAGAGAATTATCAGGCCCCGAAGGCTGTCGGAGGCTAGCCTCGGCCGATCGCCCTTGCGCTGCGCTCCCGGACGATCAGCCAGACCAGCAAACCAACCGGTCCGGCGACGAACGTCATCGCCAGGACTGGAATCTGGGCGAGCCGCGAAAAACCCTTTGCGTCAGCATCGCGCGCGATCCACAAACCTGTAAACAGATCGAAGGCGAGGTAGTGGGTCCAGCCGATGACCACGCCTGCGTCAGTAGCAAAGAACGCGCGAACGCCCTCGACTGACATCAGATTACCTTCGCTCGATAGCCCTTCTGACACCGCACCGGTGAGCACAGCTGCAAAGCACGAGGTGTAGATCAGGCACAGCAGCCCGACCCCCAGATAAAGCACCGCGCTATGCGCCAATGGCTTGCGCGGCAAGCTGATCAGGATAACCCAGGCGGCCATCGCCAGCACATTGGTCAGCGTGAACAGGATTGGCCACATCGCGTCAGTCTCCTTGGTCGCCCTTCCACACCAGCACCGGTTTGCGCGCCGCCTGCGTTTCATCAAGACGGCGGCGCGGGGCGAAGTGCGGCGCGCTCTTCAGCGCTTCATCGCCTGCCTTGGCACGCTGCGCAAGGCTTCGCAGCGAACCGATGAACCGGTCAAGCCCGGCCTTGCTCTCGGTCTCGGTCGGCTCGACCAGCATCGCGCCGTGAACCACCAGCGGGAAATAGACCGTCATCGGGTGGAAGCCTTCGTCGATTAGGCCCTTGGCAATGTCGAGGGTCGAGAAGCCATCGGCGAGGCCAGCATCGCTGAACAGGGCTTCGTGCATGCACGGACCGCTCGCCCCGAACGGCGCATCGAGCATGTTGTCAAGGCTGCGCAGCACATAGTTGGCGTTGAGCACGGCATCTTCCGCTACCCGCGCCAGCCCATCCGCACCGTGGCTGAGGATATAAGCCAACGCGCGGGTGAACATCCCCATCTGGCCGTGAAACGCCGCCATCCGGCCAAATCCCTGCGGGTGTTCTGCGGCGGCATCTTCCTCTTCAACCAGCCTGACCGAACCATCAACCTCGCGCACCGTATAGGGTAGCGGCCCGAACGGGCTGAGCGCTTCTGACAGCACCACCGGCCCCGAACCCGGCCCGCCGCCGCCATGCGGGGTGGAAAAGGTCTTGTGCAGGTTGATGTGCATCGCATCGATGCCGAGGTCGCCGGGACGGACCTTGCCGACCAGCGCGTTGAAATTCGCCCCATCGCAATAGACGAACCCTCCGGCGGCATGGACCGCCTCGCCGATCGCCGATCTGGGCGGGGCGGAGGCCGGGCAGCTGGTACTGGCCGAACCGTCAGGGCGGGGCCCGCGCGCCGGGGTGAAGGTCACGCAGGTACTCGGCGATCCGCTCGCTCCGCGTGCATTCAGCCTGATCGCGATCCACAAGCACGGTATCCCGGACGTGTTCTCGTCCGAGACGCTGGCCGAAGCGGAAGAAGCGGCGCGCTTGCCGTTGTCCGTGGAGGATCACGAGGACCTGCGCCACCTGCCGATCGTCGCGATCGATCCGGC
>CALMBN010000103.1 GCA_937860195.1 uncultured Novosphingobium sp. | reverse complement strand
AAGCTCAGCATAGACGGATATTGGGTCAGATTAGACGCACTCCGCTCTAGCGCAGCTTCAACTCAAGCGTTTGGCGGACCAGCGTGAGAAGATCGAGCGGCAGAGCTCCTTGTCGCCGCACCCGGCCGGCTTCGACAGTGGTGATCTTTGCGATTCTGATCACGCAGGGGACACTGAGCCCGCAATCGGCAAACCGCTGCTCAAGCGAAATATCGCCCTGCCAACCCTTGTTGGCCGAGCTGGTAATCATCAACACCCACAGTAAGTCAACATTGCGAGCTGATGTTGCGACACTGACCACCAGCGCAGGTCGTTCGCGCAATCGGGGCGCTTCGACGAACGGAAACGGCACCCAAACGATATCTCCCGCTTTGATCTGATCCTCAGCGATGATCAAAGGCCTTGCAGTCTGCCTCGCTGGCCCATTCGGCAAAGGCATCAAAATTACCAACAAACGCGTCGGGCATGGCGCGAGCGCGGGTCAGTATCACCTGATCACCATCAATTTCCCACACGAGATCATCGCCGGGCTGCAAACCCAAAGCCAACTGCACCGCACGCGGGATGGTGAATTGTGCTTTCGCGGTGATTTTTCCGAGGATCATATCCCATAAGTAAGGGATTTCCTTACCTGCTGCTAGCCTCGATCAAATCCGCATCGGCATCAGCACCATTCGCCTTATGCGCGGTCAGTCTCGGAAATTCTGAGCGGTTTGCAGCGCAATGTTAAGCCCCCACAGCTGCGGCTTTTGACGGTGGTGGATGCATTCACGGTCACGCAAGCCTCGGAACAAATGACCCGCGGCCGAGGCTATTTCTCATCGCCTGCCTTCTTCAGACGATCCCCAACCAGCTCAAGTCTCCGTCCGAATTCACCAGCGCGAAGCAGACAGTCATCCTTCGCACCCTGGATTTTGGAAATGTTTGCCGAGAGAAAATCGACCGTGAGCCCATCTTCAATGGGCCGTCCCGTAGCCCCTTCCCAGCGACCAGCGAAATAGGTCACCAACGCAGAAATGCCCATTTGCTCTTTTTCGGTCTTGGCATTGCCAACCACAAAGGCCGTCCAGGCCGCGCAAATCAGATCCGCATCGGCCGCATGAGCGGAATTTTCGGCTATCGGTTGGGCCGCGAGTGGCGATGTGGCAAGGCCGAGAGCCAGCGCGGTAGAGGCGAGCAACACGTTCACACCCGCATCGGCATCAGCACGTACAATGCCGGGCTTTTCTCATCCTGCCGGATCAGCGTCGGCGCCCCCGCATCGGCCAGGTGCAGCTCAACCGTATCGCCCTCGATCTGGCCGAGGATGTCTTTCAGGTAATTGGCGTTGAAACCGATTTCGAACTGGGTGTCCGAATAGCTCGCGGGCACTTCTTCGGCCGCAGTGCCGTTGTCCGGGCTGGTGACCGACAGTGTTACCTTGTCATTTTCCAGCGCCATCTTCACCGCACGGGTCTTTTCGGTGGCGATCGTGGCGACGCGGTCAACCCCTTCCCAGAAGCTTTTGGGGTCAAGCTTGAGCAGCTTGTCATTCCCGGTCGGGATGACACGGCTGTAGTCCGGGAAAGTCCCGTCGATCAGTTTACTGGTTAGAACCACGCCGTTTTCGCCGCCCAGAGTAAAGCGTACCTTGCTGGCTGACAGGTCTATCTGAACCTTGGAATCGAGCGCTTCTTCGAGCAGCTTGCGCAATTCGGCAACGCATTTGCGCGGGACGATCACGTCGGGCATGCCCTCGGCACCGTCCGGGCGGGCGATGGTGAAGCGAGCCAGCCGGTGGCCATCGGTGGCCGCAGCGCGCAATTCCTCGTCGCTGACATGGAAGAAGATGCCGTTGAGGTAATAGCGGGTTTCCTCGGTGCTGATCGCGAACCGGGTCCGGTCGATCAACTGCGCGAGCAATGCAGCAGGCAGCTCAAAGCTGGTCGGCAAATCGCCCTCGACAATCATCGGGAAATCATCGCGCGGCAGTGTCGGCAGACTGAAGCGACTGCGTCCGGCTTTGACCGCCATGCGATTGTCCGAGGTTTCGAGGCTGACCTGGCTGCCATCGGGCAGCTTGCGGGCAATGTCGAACAGCAGATGCGCCGAGACGGTGATCGCTCCGGCACCTTCTACCGAGACCGCGCTCATGCTCTCGACAACCTGCAAATCAAGGTCGGTCGCCATGACTTTGAGCGTACCGTCGGCCGCAGCCTCTATCAGCACGTTTGACAGGATTGGAATGGTGTTGCGCCGCTCAACGACGGACTGGACGTGCGACAGGCACTTGAGCAGCGTCGCGCGTTCGATGGTGGCCTTCATGATCGACTCGTTTCCCCCTAGGGCGCGCGCAAGGGAATCGCTCCCGCGCGCCTCAGATTGCGGTCGTCATTCCTTACCGAACAGGTGACCAGCGGCAAGGCTCGCCGGGGTGATTCCGGGGGAAACTGGGGATAATTTCACGGCTTGGCGAGCGAACTTCACTTACCTCACGAAATCATCGCCATCCCGCCATTAACGTGGAGTGTCTGCCCGGTCATATAGCCGGCCTCGTTGCTGGCGAGGTAGGCCACTGCTGCGCCGATGTCTTCGCCTTCGCCCATCCGGCCCATCGGGATCCGGGCGTTGAGCGCGTCCTTCTGGGCATCAGGCAAGCCATCGGTCATCGCGGTGCGGATGAACCCGGGGGCAACGCAGTTGACGGTTATGCCGCGGCTGGCGACCTCCTGCCCGAGCGACTTCGACATGCCGACCAGCCCAGCCTTCGCAGCGGCATAATTGACCTGCCCCGGATTGCCCGTCGCGCCGACTACCGAAGTGATCGTGATAATCCGCCCGTGACGCGCTTTCATCATCGGCTTGCAGGCTGCACGCATCAGCCGGAACGCCGCCTCAAGATTGACCCGGATCACCGCGTCCCACTCATCATCCTTCATCCGCATGGCGAGGTTATCGCGGGTGATTCCGGCGTTGTTGACCAGAATGTCGATCTTGCCGAGCGTATCGACCGTCGCGGGGACCAGCTGCTCGACCTGCTCGGTGTTTGAAAGGTCACATGTAATCTCGACATGATCGTGACCGTATGTGTCATTCAATTCCTCGCGAAATGCGCGAAGCTTGCCCGGATTGGTCCCCGATAATGCCAACCGCGCGCCTTGCCTGGCCAGCGCATGCGAAATCGCCGAGCCAATTCCCCCGGAAGCTCCGGTGACGAGGGCGGTCATTCCAGTAAGATCAAAAAGGCGGTGTTGCATTGTCAAAACTCCTTTGCCCAGGCCTCAATGTCAGCCATCGACACGACACTCGTCACAGCAGCATCGCTGACGCACCGCCCGATCATCGGGCCGAGAACTTTGCCGCCCAGCTCTACAAACTGATCGACCCCGGCTGCCTTCATTGCAATCACGCTTTCACGCCAGCGGACCCGCCCGCAGACTTGTTCGACCAGCAAGCGCCGGGCTTCGGCGGGGTCGCTGACCATGGCGGCGGTAACGTTTGCGTAAAGCGGAACGGTGAGCGAGCCCGGTGGGGTCCTGGTCAATGCGCCGGCCATGACATCGGCGGCAGGTTGCATCAGCGGGCAGTGGAACGGGGCCGAAACCGGCAGGATCACGCCGCGCTTGATCTCGAAGTCCTTGACTATCGCCACCGCGCGCTCAATCGCGGCTTTGTGGCCCGACAGCACCACCTGCCCCGGATCGTTGTCATTGGCGACAGTGCAGACTTCTCCCTCAGCGGCCGCATCAGCCAGCGCCTGCGCCTTGGCCAGATCAGCACCCAGCAGCGCGCACATCGCCCCCACGCCGACCGGCACCGCAGCCTGCATGGCCTGCCCGCGCAGTTTGAGCAGCCGTGCTGTATCGGCAAGCGAAAAGGCCCCGGCAGAGCACAGCGCGGTATATTCGCCCAAGCTGTGCCCGGCGACGAAATCGGCCTTGTCGGCAAGGCTGATGCCGCCTTCCTTTTCCAGCACTCTCAGCACCGCGATGGCATGGGCCATGATCGCGGGCTGGGCGTTCTCGGTCAGGGTCAGGGCCGCTTCGGGTCCCTCGGCCATGATTGCCGAAAGCTTTTGTCCAAGTGCGTCGTCAACTTCCTGGAACACTTCGCGCGCCGCAGCGCTGGCCTGGGCGAGTTCAACCCCCATCCCGACCTTCTGACTGCCCTGTCCGGGAAAAACGAATGCTCTCATTGTGGGTGTCTCCTGTTCGTGCGCCGCGCCTATTCCCCGGCAAAGCTGCGGACAAGTCCGAAGGGCACAATTGTGTTGTCGATATCGTGACCGATCTTAGCCCGCCCGAGGTAGGGGATCGAGTGCCGCGCGCACCAGTGACGGGCGATTTCCTCTGCACTCTGGCCAAAATCCGCTTCGTTCACAGGCACGTCGCTGATCCGGCCCAGCCGCAGGCCAGCCACTCCGCCAAGGTGCGCCGTCACATGGAAGAACAATCGGTCGACCGCATAGTCATATTCGCTGACCTCTTCGACCAGCACCACGTGGCCAGCCAGCCCGGGCATCAAAGGAGTGCCGCAGATCATCGCGAGCGTCGTGAGGTTGAAGGCCGCAACCGGATGGTGGTCCAGTCCCGGTTCGAGCCCTGAATTGTCCCCGGCCATGAACCCCAGCACTCGCCGCAGAGCCGTTTCACCGCCCTCGCGGCGGACATCGACCGGCATCGAGGCGTGGATCGGGCGACCGATCTTTCGGCGATAGAGCCCGCCGAGCAAGTAGCCGCCATCCGAGTAACCGAGAAAGGCCTTGTTCTGCGCGGCGGCATCGAACCGAGCGATGGCATCCTCCGCAATCCGGTTCGCGCCGTAACCTCCGCGCGCAAACCACACCGCGTCAAAGGCAGGATCATTGGCGCATTCAACCACGGCTTCGAGCCGTTGCTGATCGGTTCCGGCAAAATGGCCGTGGTCGAAGAAGCACTGCGGGTGGAAGTTCAACTCGATGGCGGGAAACTCCAACGCCAGCGCTGATACGCGTGCTGCGTCGTCTGGAGTCAACGAGCGCGACGGGGCGCAGATGGCGATCCGGATCATGGCTTTGCTTCCTAACCCGGTTGCGCTCGCAAGCAAGGGCGCATACCGGACGCTGGATGAGCAGCCTCACTTCCCACCCCTGGTTCTTCTGCGGCATCGGCGGATCGGGCATGTTGCCGCTGGCGCTGATCCTGCGCGGACATGGGGCCGAGGTATCCGGATCGGACCGTAGCCGTGATCAGGGCAGAACGCCGGAAAAGTTCGCGTGGCTGGAAAGCCTTGGCTTCATCCTGCACCCGCAAGACGGGAGCGGAATTGTCTCGGGAAAACAGACTTTGGTGGCATCGGCTGCGGTCGAAGATACCGTGCCCGAAGTGGTCCGTGCCAGCGAATTTGGCTGTCCTAGAATGTCCCGCGCCGAATTGCTCGCCACCCTGTTCAACGCCGCGCCCAGCGGAATTGCGATCGGCGGGACCAGCGGCAAGAGCACCGTCACCGGAATGACCGGCTGGATCCTCGATCGTGCCGGCCGCGACCCGACGATCATGAACGGCGCGGTGATGAAGAACTACGCCTCTCCCCAAGCGCCCTTTGCCAGCGCACGGGTCGGTGATGGCGATGTGTTCGTTTCCGAAGTCGATGAAAGCGATGGTTCGATCGTGTTGTACCGACCGCAAGTGGCGGTGCTGCTGAACGTCAGCCTTGATCACAAGAGCATGGAGGAACTGCGCGGCCTGTTCGGGGATTTTCTGATGACTTGCGGCATTGCGGTGGTCAACATTGACGATCCCGAAGCTGCCGGGTTGGCTCCGGAATATACGCCCTGCCTGACCTATGCGATTGCCAATCCGGCGGCGCAGATCGGGGTGGTCGAAGGGAGCGTGGTTGAAGCACCCTTTGCAATATCAGCCCATGTGACCGATCGACGCGATGCCTCGATCCATCCGCTGACGCTAAGGGTTCCGGGAAAGCACAACCTTTCGAACGCTCTCGCGGCGATTGCCGCTGCGGTGGCCGCCAGTGTGCCGGTGGCAACGGCTGTCGAAGCTCTGGCCAGCTACGCCGGTCTCGCCCGCCGGTTCGATGTGATCGGTACCAGCCCCTCGGGCATCACGGTGATCGACGATTTCGGCCACAATCCTGAGAAATGCGCGGCGACTCTCACCACACTGAAAGCCCATCCCGGCCGCGTGATCGTGTTCTTTCAACCCCACGGCTACGGACCGCTGCGTCAAATGGGCGCGGAACTGGCCGAGACTTTCGCCCGGTTGCTCGGCCCCGAAGACCTCACGCTGCTGTGCGATCCGGTCTATTTTGGCGGGACGGTTGACCGCAGCGTGGGCAGCGAGCGGATAGTCAGTTTGATCAAGGCGGCAGGTGGCTGGGCCGAATATGTTCCCGCCCGTGAAGACTGCGGCAACCGCATCGCACAGCTCGCCCAGCCCGGTGATCGCGTGGTGATCATGGGCGCGCGCGACGATACGCTGACGCTGTTCGCCCGTAGTCTGCTGGCCGACCTTGGCTAGGCTTCGGCGCCGGTTTTGAGCTTGAGGAGGTTGTGGACCAAATAGGCCACAGCCACGCCCAGCACCAGCCCAAGGATGGCTGACAAGGTCGCATAGGTCAGCCAGCCGAACATGCCGCCCAGTGCGCCGGTTGCCGCTTCAACCGCGTTCTGAACCGCTTGAGCCGCATCTCCCGGCCCATGCAGGCCCAACTTGTGCCCGCCGTGAAGAATGATCCCGCCACCGACCCACAGCATCGCCAGCGTGCCAACCACCGACAATACCAGCAGCAGGCGTGGCATCGCGTGGAGCAGGCCGCGCCCGATGCTTTTTTCGAAAGCGGTGTGGCGGTGCTCAACCAGATGCAGGCCAATGTCGTCCATCTTCACGATCAGCGCTACCACGCCGTAAACCGCGATGGTGATCACCACCCCAACCAGCGCGAGAATCAGCGCTCGGCTCATCAAAGGTTCGCCCGCCACTTCGGCGAGCGCGATCGCCATGATCTCTGCCGAAAGGATGAAATCGGTCCGGATCGCGCCCGATGTTCGCTCTTGTTCGAATTCGGCCATATCGGTGATCGCATCGCCCAGTGTCTCGCCGTGCTTTTCCCCGCCGAGCTTTTCCAGCACCTTTTCCGCGCCCTCATAACACAGATACAGTCCGCCCAGCATCAACAGCGGCGTAACCGCCCATGGCAGAAACTCGCTCAGAATCAGCGCCACCGGAAGCAGGATCAACAGCTTGTTTTTAAGACTGCCGAGCGCGATCTTGCGGATGATCGGCAATTCCCGGTCAGGCGTGAATTCCGTGACATAGGAGGGCGTCACCGCCGCATCATCGATCACCACCCCGGCCGCCTTGGTTCCGGCCTTGGCGGCGGCGACTCCGACATCGTCAATCGTCGCGGCCGCCATCTTGGCAATCACCGAAATATCGTCAAGCAGCGCAACAAGGCCAGTGGGCATCGATTCATTTCCTCTTGCGGCAACAATCCTGCTCTGCGCCAAGCAGCGGATTGGATCAAGTCTGGCGGGATTGACATTGTGGCGCGCGCTGCGATCCTGCGCTGATGAAGACTTGGGCCAAGGTTTCAATAGCAGTGGCCGCGCTTGGTGGGATCGCAGCGGCAGCGGCGCTGTTGTCGCTCAAAGGCAAGGCGCTGTTGCCCTCGGCCACCGAGCAATGGGCCCCGGTTCCGCGGGTCGTCGATCCATTCAAATACCTGGACAGCCCGGAACCAGACGCGGTGCGGTTGTTTGACGGGGAAAGTCTGGCCGAATGGATCAACAGCAATGATCGTGGCCCGGCCAGTTGGGCCATAGCGGACGGTGTGGTCACGGTTCACAAGCCCAGCGGCAACATCGAAACCCGCCGAAGTTTCCGCAACTACCGCCTCCACCTTGAATGGCGCGTCCCAGCCGGCATCACCGGCAAAGGACAAGCACGCGGCAATTCGGGCCTGTTCCTCGCCTCGACCGGGCCGGGGGACGAAGGTTATGAGCTTCAAATCCTCGATCCGTGGGAAAACCCGACCTATGCCAACGGCATGGCCGGGGCGATCTATAAACAGCATGCACCGCTGGTGAACCCGGGCCGCCCGCCGGGCGAATGGAACGTCTATGACGTGGTCTGGACCGCGCCGGTTTTTGCGCCAGATGGAAAGTTGACCGCCCCGGCCCGGGTCAGCCTCCACTTCAATGGCGTGCTGGTTCAAGACAACGTCATGCTGGCAGGACCAACCGTGTTCGCCGGCCAGCCAGTCTCCAAGCCTCACGGCCCCGCTCCGATCAAACTTCAGGCCCACGGCGACCCCAGCGCGCCAATCAGCTTTCGGAAGATGTGGGTGCTGGAATTGCCCTGACGGCTTGCATTCCCGGCCAATCCCGCTAAGCGCACCGCTTCCCGACTCACCCTGATGGGTTTGAGGGAGCCAAGAAAGCCGGAGGGGCCCCGCAATTGTGCGGATCAGCTAGCGATCGGTTAGATAGTGAGAAAGGCTATACATGCCGCTGTACGAGCATGTCTTCCTGGCCCGCCAGGATCTCAGCCAGGCGCAAGTCGATGCGCTGGCCGCCACCGCAACCGAGATCGTCGAAGCTCACCAGGGCAAGGTCACCAAGACCGAAACCTGGGGCCTCAAGAATCTCGCCTACAAGATCAAGCGCAACCGCAAGGCGCACTATGTGATGCTCAACATCGATGCCCCTGCGGGCACCGTTGCCGAGCTGGAACGCCAGACCGCGATCAACGAAGACGTGGTCCGCTGGCTCACCGTCCGGGTTGACGAGCATGAAGACGGCCCGTCGGTCATGATGCGCAAGCAAGACCGTGAGCGTGCCAAGCGCCGCGAACGCGAGGAGTATTAATCATGGCCCGCGCATTTTCCCGCCGCCGCAAGAGCTGCCCGTTCTCGGGCAAGAACGCTCCGGTCATCGATTACAAGGACACGCGCCTGTTGCAGGGCTATATGTCCGAACGTGGCAAGATCGTGCCTTCGCGCATCACTGCCGTATCCGCAAAAAAGCAGCGTGAACTGGGTCAGGCGATCAAACGCGCCCGCCACCTGGGCCTGCTGCCCTACCTCGTGAAGTAAGGGAGAGACGACATGGAAATCATCCTCCTCGAACGGATCGAGAAACTTGGCACAATCGGCGATGTGGTCACCGTCAAGGACGGCTACGCCCGCAACTTCCTGCTGCCCAACAAAAAGGCGCTGCGGGCCAACGATGCCAACCGCAAGGTCTTTGAGGCCAATCGCGGCAAAATCGAATCCGACAATGCCGCCAAGCGTGGTGAGGCCGAAGTGCATTCAGCCAACGTCGAAGGCAAGTCAGTTGTGTTGATCCGCGCTTCGTCGAACGCCGGTCAGCTTTACGGCTCGGTTTCGGTGCGTGACATCGTCGATGCGCTCAACGCCGATGGCGCGGGCATTGCCAAATCAATGGTCGTGCTGGAACGCCCGATCAAGACCATCGGCGTGTTCGATGTCAAAGTGACGCTGCACCCCGAAGTGGCCGTGATGGTCAAGGTCAACGTCGCGCGTTCGCCCGACGAAGCGGAACAACAAGCCGCCGGTGTGGACGTGCTCAAGGCCATGTTCGAAGACGACGCTGCGGCCGCCGCAGCGACCGAATTCGAAGGCGGCGGCGGTGAATTTGCCGATGACGAAGCGGCCCCTGTCGCTGAAGCTCCGGCTGCCGAAGATGCCTCGGACGAAGCCGAAGGCTAAGGCTTCCGGTCAATTTCAACCGATCAGGGGGCGCTTCGGTGCCCCCTTTTCGTGTGCGCAATTGAAATGCCACGCACCTTTGGCTATAGGCCCAAGATGCAAACGACAGAAAAACTCATCGCGGAATTGGTCCGCGTTTACGAAACCGCCGTCTCCACCCTGCAAAGCGACATCGCCAAATTTGCGGCGGACGGCACTCTCCCACCCGCATCACGCCGCGCTGAAAAGGCCTGGTGCTATCCCGAAATCCTGATCCGCTATACCGGGGTTGAAACCCGACCGGACTATCGCCGATCGTTCGGGCGGTTAAGTCACGAGGGAACTT
>CALMBN010000102.1 GCA_937860195.1 uncultured Novosphingobium sp. | reverse complement strand
GCGGACACAACGCTGATGCAGGATTGGCGATTGCTCGGTTTTTTGCAAGTGCCGCGCCGCTCCACCTGATCACCGGGATGCTTGCCAACAAGGATCCCGCCGCCATTGTCGCACCGCTGCGGGGCCACTTGCGCAGTGTTTCGGTCGTCCCCGCGCCGGGGCATGATGCGCACCAGCCAGAGGATATCGCCCCCCACGCTGACCAGCCGGTGCGCGCGTTTGACGATGTGGCGGCGGCGATCAGTGCGCTCCCACCAGAAGGTGACGTTCTGATCGCCGGATCGCTTTACCTTGCGGGCGAAGTCTTGCGGCTCAACCGCGAATTCCCGGACTGATCAGTGCGGCGTTTCGGCATCGCCGTCTGATCCGCCGCCAGCCGTGCCCATCGATGCATCGATCAGCCCGGCCCGGCTCATCCACCAGAACAGCAAGATCCCCGGAATCGCGATCACTGTGGTCATCAAGTAATAGTTCACATAGCCCATCCCTTCGACCATCGCTCCGGCCGAAGTCCCTGTCACCACACGTCCCACCACGCTGGCCGCCGCCGAGATCAGCGCATATTGTGTGGCGGTAAAGCGCAGATCACACAGCGCCGAGAAGTAGGCGACCACCACGACCCCGCCGATCCCGCTGGCGAAGTTCTCAAACCCCTGGGTCAGGCCCAGCCCGACATTGCTATGGCCGACGCTGGCCAGCACCGCATAGCTGGCGTTGGAAACCCCCATCAAGACCAGCGCGAGCAGCACCGATTTCTTGAGGCCGGTCCGGGCATAGAGCACCCCGCCCACAAAGATGCCGATCAGGAAGGCCCAGAATCCCACACCGACGTCCCAGATCGCGATCTCATCATTGGTATAGCCCATGTCATTAAGCAGCAGCCGCAGCACCAATTGGCCCAGCGTATCGCCAATCTTGTGGAGCAGGATGAACAGCAGCACCAACCACGCCCCGCTGCGCTTGAAAAACTCGATGAACGGCCCGGCAATGGCATCGAACCCTGCTTTCAGACCTTTACGCTCGATCGGATCACGGTGGCGCGGAGGCTCACCCACGATCAGTGCGGTCAGCATGGCCGGAAGTGCCAGCAACGCGCAAGCCATATAGGCGACGCTCCAGTCATAGCGCGCTGCGACCACCAACGCGAGCGCGCCCGCTGCGGTTGAACCGATCCGCCAGCCGTATTGCGACATGCCCGAGCCAATCCCCAGCTGATATGGCTTCAGCGTCTCAATCCGGTAGGCATCGATAACGATGTCATAGGTCGCTCCGGCGATCCCGACCAGAATTGCGCTGGTCGCGGTCCAGGCAATGTCGGCGGTTGGATCAACCAGCGCAAGATTGACCACCGCCGCCATCACGAACAGCCCGGAAACCAACATCCACGAAACCCGCTGGCCCAATCGTCCGATGATCGGCAGTTTCACCCCATCGACCACCCATGCCCACAGAAATTTGAGGTTATAGACCAGAAAGGCGAGCGCGAAGGCGGTGACGGTCTTCTTGCTGATCCCGTCCTGCGCCAAACGCGTGGTCAGCGTCGCACCAATCATCGCATAGGGGAAACCTGAAGAAACCCCGACGAAAAAGGCGGCAAGCGACTCCTTCTCAAAATACGGCTTGATCGAATCCCACAGGGCACCCGGTCCTGACGCTACGGCTTCGCTGGCTTTGTTCACGGCGCTTGCTCCCGACCCGATTTGGAGCGAACCTAGCGCCGAAATCGACTAAGGATAGCCCCATGGAACGGACATCCACGCTTCCGGGCACCGCCCCGACATCGGGCCAGCTTGATCTTGCCCGCCAGATCGGCGCCGGCAGCACGCGCGCAAACCGGGGGGTCACTTCCGTTCCGGCATCGGTCTATACCGATCCGGCGCATTGGGCGCGCGAGCAAGCGCTGATTTTCAGCCGCGCGCCGCAGGTGCTGTGCCCTTCGGCCCTGATCCCCGATCCCAATATGGCCGTGCCGCATGATGCCACCGGCCGGCCGCTGCTGATTACCCGCGATGGAAACGGCAAGGTCCATGTTTTTCATAACGTCTGCCGCCACCGCGGCACCCGGCTGGTTGAGGGCGGCGAGGCGGTCTGCTCCAAGCGGATGACCTGTCCCTACCACGCCTGGACCTATGCCACCGACGGGCGGCTGCTCGCGCTGCCCCGGCCCGAAACCTTTCCGGGGCTCGACAAGACCGACCACGGCCTGATCGAGCTGGACAGCTGCGAGGCTGGCGGGTTGATCTGGTTTGCCCCCGCTAGCGGCGCGGACTTCGGCCTTGCCAGTACCCTCGGCCCTGATTTCGACGCCTTCGCCTTGCGTGATCTGCACCTGTTCGCGCGCCACACCCATGATGTCGCCTCCAACTGGAAGCTGATCATGGATGCGTTCCTGGAAAGCTACCACGTCGCCCGGCTCCACGCCGCCACGATCGGGCCGTTCTTCAAGGACGGGGTGACCAGCGGTGACCAGATCGGCCCGCACCAGCGCAGCTATGTGGGCCGCGCGGCGGAAATGGACGGGATCGACTATGCCGATATGGCCGCATTGCGGCGCTGCGGGACCTATACCTACCAGCTGTTTCCCGGGACAGTGATCGTCGTCAGCCCGGATTACATCAACATCATGGCGCTGTGGCCGCAGGGGCACGACCGGACCTTGGTTGAAGATTTCATGCTGATCCCTGAAGCGCCGCAGACGGACAAGGCGCGCAGCCACTGGCAACGCAGCTGGGATCTCCTCGATGGCGGGGTGTTCGGCAGCGAAGACTTCCGCGCCGCCGCGCTGGGGCAACAAGGCCTCTCAACCGGGGTGGTGCCGCAACTGACGCTTGGTACGCTGGAGAGCGGGATCAGCCGGTTCCACGAGATTTGCGCCGAGCAAATGGCGCTGGCCGAGGGGTGACGCGGGGCGCGTCCTCGCCTAAGGCCCTCCAATGACCGCTCCAGAAACCGCTCCCCGTGAGGGTGACCGCATCGCCAAATTGCTCGCCCGTGCCGGAATCGCCAGCCGCCGTGAGGTTGAACGGATGATTGCCGACGGGCGGATCAAGCTGAATGGCGAGGTTGTCACCACCCCGGCTACGGTGCTCAAAGGCCTGAAGGGCGTGACTGTGGATGAAAAGCCGGTCAAAGCCGCCGAAGCGACCCGGCTGTTCCTGTTCCACAAGCCCTCCGGCCTGCTCACCGCTGAGCACGACCCCGCTGGCCGCCCGACGATCTACACCGCGCTGCGCAATGCCCTGCCCGATGGCGCCGGGCGGGTGATGCCGATCGGGCGGCTCGACTTCAACACCGAGGGGCTGCTGCTGCTGACCAACGACGGCGAGCTGAAGCGGGCGATGGAACTGCCCTCCACCGGCCTGCCACGCACCTACCGCGCCCGCACTTATGGCGAAGTCACGCAGGATCAGCTCGAAAGCCTGGTCGAGGGGATTGAGGTCGACGGCATGCGCTATGGCCGGATCGATGCCAATATGGAGCGCAAGACCGGGCGCAATCAGTGGATCGAACTGACCATACGTGAGGGCAAGAACCGCGAAATCCGCCGGGTGCTGGAACACCTCGGGCTCGAAGTCAGTCGCCTGATGCGCACCTCCTACGGCCCGTTCGAACTGCTCAATCTTGGCCGCGGACAGGCCGTGGAGATCCGGCAAGTGGATGTCGAAAAGTTCCGCCGGACATTGCTTGGTGAAGGGACCGCTGATGCCCCGATCAGCGCCCCACAGCAGGCCCGCGCGCGGATTTCGCGGGCCACGCCGCGCCGCGATTCCTCCGCAGTGCCCACCGGCAAACCGCCAGCGCCGCGCCGGGGCGGACCAGCCAAGCCTGGTGCGAAACCTGGCGCAGCCAATCCACGTGGCCCGCACAAACCGGGCCCACGCAGATGAGCCTGCGGATCATTGCCGGGGGGTGGCGCGGGCGCAAATTGGTCACACCAACCGGAGACACCACCCGGCCAACAGCTGATCGCACCCGCGAAACGCTGTTCTCGATGCTCGTCAGCCGGCTCGGCAGCTTTGAAGGGCTGGCCGTGGCAGACCTGTTCGCAGGGTCCGGCGCGCTGGGGATCGAGGCACTGTCGCGCGGCGCGGCGACGTGTGTGTTCGTCGAACAGGATGCCGCCGCGATCCGCGCGTTGCGCTCCAACATCGCCAATTTGCAGACCGCTTCAGCCTGCGATGTCCGTGCATCGTCCGTGCTCTCGCTCGGCCCGGCCAAAGCCCCGCTCGATCTGGTGTTTCTCGATCCGCCCTATGGG
>CALMBN010000101.1 GCA_937860195.1 uncultured Novosphingobium sp. | reverse complement strand
CCAGCGGGTGCCGGTACAGATACTCTTCGACGAAGCCAGCCCGCGCCCACTGATCTCGGGACTTTCGACCAAAATCACGGTCTTTACCGACGGCCGGAAGCGCTAGGTCAGCCGCTGTGACGCGTAGCACCCGTCCAGCTCGACCTGCGGCACCACTGCGGCCGTCGGCCTTCGCGCCGCAAGACGACGTTGCGCTGCTGGAGGTTGAAAATCCGACCTTGCTCGCGATTGGCGTGATGGTCGCTTCGCTGATCCAGATCCTCGATTCGACCATCGCCAATGTCGCGATCCCGCATATGCAATCGAGCCTCGGCGCGACATCAGATGAAGTAAGCTGGGTGCTCACCAGCTATATCGTAGCCGTCGCAGTGGCGATGCCGATTACTGGCTGGCTGGCTGACCGGGTTGGATCGCGCCGCCTGTTCATTGGCTCGGTGTTCGCATTCGTTGCCACTTCAATGCTGTGCGGCATGGCCCAGAACATCACCGAAATGGTGATATTCCGCGCCTTGCAAGGGGCCAGCGGGGCTTTCATTTCCCCGCTCAGTCAGGCCGCGATGATCGATACCAACAAGCCCAGCCGCCAGCCGCAGATGATGGCATTGTGGGGCATGGGGATCATGATCGGGCCAATTCTGGGGCCGATTCTGGGCGGCTGGCTGACCCAGAACTGGAATTGGCGCTGGGTGTTCTATGTCAATGTGCCGCTGGGCGCAGTCGCGCTTTCGATCATGTTTGCGCTGCTGCCTTCGCGCCCGATCGCGAAGCGGCGGTTCGACCTTGCCGGATTTGCGATGATCGGCATTTTGCTGACCTCAGTCCAACTTCTGCTGGACCGCGGCAATCATATCGACTGGTTCCAATCGCTGGAAGCGTGGACCTATCTGTTCCTTGCGCTTTCCAGCCTGTGGATGGCGGTAATCCATTTTTTTACGGCCAGGGAGCCGCTGTTCAGCCGGTCGCTGTTTGCCGATCCCAATTTCCTGTTTGCGACCTTTTTCAGCATCTCGATCGGGGTGGTGATGTTTGCAACGATGGCACTGCTTCCACCGATGCTTCAACGGCTGTTCGGCTATGGGGTGATTGACACTGGCGAAGCGATGATGCCGCGCGGGGTCGGCACACTGCTGACGATGCAGATCACCGGACTGATGATCCGCCGCGGCTTCGATCCCCGAATCCTGATCGCCGTAGGGTTCACGATTGCTGCCGGATCGCTTTGGGAAATGGCTCATTGGACCTTGCAAACCGACTATGGCCACATTGCGCTGATGGGTTTCATTCAGGGCCTTGGCATGGGAATGGTGTTTATCCCGATGAACGCAACGGCCTTTGCCACCCTGCCCGCGCACTTGCGCACCGATGGATCGAGCATGCTCAATCTGTCACGCTCGATCGGTTCATCGATCGGAATTTCAATCGTGACGACGTTCCTCGCGCGCAACCTGCAGATCGCTCATTCGGATTTGACCAGCAAGGTCACCGCTTCATTCACTCAGATCGTCGATTTCTCAACCCTCGACCGGTTCCAGTCCTATGGCGAAGCTGCACTGGCGATGCTCGATGCAGAGGTTAACCGGCAGGCGGCAATGATCGCCTATGTCAACAATTTCTACCTGATGATGTGGATGACACTGGCCGTCATTCCCTTCACGCTGCTGATGACCAAGCCAAATCTGATGCCGCCAAGCAGCAGTCAGCGGGAGCCGGAAGACCTGCCGCACTAATCATCGATGTTACGCCTGAAGGTTTCTGGCAGGAACAGCAGCCCTGCCACCACGGTCAGCCCCGCCACGACAATCGGATACCATAGCCCGTAATAGATATCGCCTGTCGCTGCGACCATTGCAAAGGCAGTGGTCGGCAGGAACCCGCCGAACCAACCGTTGCCGATATGATAGGGCAGCGACATCGAGGTGTAGCGGATCCGGCTGGGGAACAGCTCAACCAGCAGCGCCGCGATCGGGCCATAGACCATGGTCACCAGCAGCACGAGCCAGAACAGGATCGCGACGACCATTACCTTGTCAGTCCGCGCGGGATCGGCCTTGGCCGGGTATCCGGCCTGCTCGACAGCCACTGCGATTCGCGCTGAATAAGTCTTGAGATCGCTGGCCGGCACGGCAGTTTGCCCGACACTGATCTCGCCCGCGCCATAAGGCTCCGTGCGATAGGGGATGCCGGCTTTGGCCAGTGTCGATTTGGCGACATCACAGCCGCTCCGATCAAACTTGTTCCTGCCGATCGGATCGAACTGGAACGAACAGGTCTCTGGCGCGGCAAAAACGGTGACCGGTGCCTTGGCCTGCGCCTCGACCAGCGCCGGATTGGCTGCTTCAGCGAGTGCATGAAAAACAGGAAAATAGGTCAGCGCTGCCAGCGCGCAGCCTGCCAGAATGATCTGCTTTCGCCCGATCTTGTCCGAGAGCCAGCCGAACAACACGAAGAACGGTGTCCCCAGCGCGAGCGCTATCGCGATCAGCACATTCGCCGTCGCCCCATCGACCTTCAGCGTCTTCTCCAGGAAGAACAGCGCATAGAACTGCCCGGTGTACCAGACCACCGCCTGTCCCGCGACCGCGCCGAGCAGGGCGACCAACACCCATTTTCCGTTCCGCCACTGACCGAAGGCTTCGGTCAGCGGAGCTTTGGAGGTCGTCCCCTCGTCCTTCATTTTCTGGAACACCGGGCTTTCGGCCAGTTGCATCCGGATCCACAGCGAAACCGCCAGCAGTATGATCGAGACCAGGAACGGCACTCGCCAGCCCCAGTCCTTGAACGCCGCCTCGCCCAGCCACGTGCGCGTGCCGATCACGACCAGCAGCGCTGCGAACAGGCCGAGCGTCGCCGTGGTCTGGATGAAGCTGGTATAAAGCCCGCGCCGGTTGTTCGGGGCATGCTCGGCCACGTAAGTCGCCGCGCCGCCGTATTCGCCGCCGAGCGCAAGACCCTGGATCAGCCGCATCAGCACCAGCATGATCGGCGCAGCAACGCCGATGCTAGCATAGCTTGGCAGCAGGCCGACCACAAAGGTCGACAGCCCCATCAGACCCATCGTCACCAGAAAGGTGTTCTTGCGCCCGACCATGTCGCCGATCCGCCCGAACACCAATGCCCCGAACGGCCGCACTGCAAACCCGGCGGCAAAGGCGGCCAGTGCGAAAATGAACCCGGTGGTTTCATTCACGCCCGAGAAGAACTGGGCCGAGATGATCGTCGCAAGCAGCCCGTAAAGGTAGAAATCGTACCATTCGAACACCGTGCCGAGCGAGCTTGCCGCAATCACCAGCTTTTCGTTCTGGGTTGCCTGATGGTGCTTGGGTAGCATTTCATTCGTGTCGGTCATGGTTCCCCCTGGTCCGGCTTGCAGCAAGTTGTGGCTTGCGCTTAAGTCGGTGGCAAGGGCAAGGCTTGCTGGAGGAGTTTCAAACAATGAGCGAGGCAGTCTATCCGGTTCCAGCAGAGTGGGCGGCGAACGCGCTGATCGACGAGGCAGGCTATCACGCGTTGTATGCCCGCTCGGTCGCGGATCCAGAGGGCTTCTGGCGTGAGGCGGCGCAACGGCTTGACTGGATCAAGCCGTTCACCAAGGTCAGGCAAACCAGCTTCAACGAGGCCGATTTCGGGATTGAGTGGTTTTCAGACGGCACGCTCAACCTGTGCGCCAATGCGCTCGACCGGCATCTGGTTGCGCGCGGCGATCAGGTCGCGATCCTGTGGGAACCGGATGATCCACAGGATGCCAGCCGCGCGATCACTTACCGCGAATTGCACGCCGATGTTTGCCGGTTCGCCAACCTGCTCAAAACGCGCGGGGTCCGGAAGGGCCACCGTGTCACGATCTACCTGCCGATGGTGCCCGAGGCTGCGGTCGCGATGCTCGCCTGCGCGCGGATCGGGGCAATTCACTCGATCGTCTTTGCCGGGTTCAGTCCCGAGGCATTGGCCGGGCGGATTATCGATTGCGACTCAACGATGGTAATCACCGCTGACGAAGGCCTGCGCGGGGGAAAGCCGATCCCGCTCAAGGCCAATGTCGATGCCGCGCTGAAGCAGTGCCCGGGGGTTTCAACCGTAGTCGTGCTGAAACGCACCGGAGCCGAAGGCCCCGTTGTTCGTGGCCGCGACATCGATTGGCATGAAGGCGTCGCGGCGCAGTCAGCCGAATGCCCACCCGCAGAAATGGGCGCGGAAGACCCGCTGTTCATCCTCTACACCAGCGGCAGCACCGGCAAGCCCAAGGGCGTGCTCCATA
>CALMBN010000100.1 GCA_937860195.1 uncultured Novosphingobium sp. | reverse complement strand
CTGGGCGACATCCTGGGTGCTGCGCTGAAAGCCAAGAAGGACTGATCGAATTCCACCCCTCCCCCCGGGGAGGGGCTTATAGAAATCAAAGGCCCGTCCGGATTGATCCGGGCGGGCTTTTGCTTTGCGGGAATGCGGGTATGGTGAGGGCAGGAGAGACCCATGCTCGAAATCCACCAGTTCCCCTGCCTGTCTGACAATTACGGCTTCCTGATCCACGATCCGATCAGCGGCGAGACCGCCTGCATCGATACCCCCGATGCCGATGCCTATTTGCGCGAAGCGGGCAAACGCGGCTGGCAGATCAGCCAGATCTGGAACACCCATTGGCATCCCGATCACGCTGGCGGCAACGCCGCGATCAAGGCCGCGACGGGCTGCAAGGTGATCGGCCCGGCCGAGGTCGAGAAGCTGGGCACTGCGCCCGACCGCACGGTCAAGCACGGCGACACTGTGATACTGGGCGAATGGGATGCGGCGGTGATCGACGTTGGCGGGCACACCATGGGCCACATCGCCTATCACCTGCCCGATGCCGAGACTGCCTTCGTGGGCGACGCGCTGTTCGCGCTCGGCTGCGGACGGATGTTCGAAGGCACGCCGGATCAGTTCTGGGCCAGCCTTTCGCGGCTGAAGGCGCTACCTGCATCAACCTGTCTGTACTGCGCGCACGAGTACACCCAATCCAACGCCCGCTTCGCAGCGCACGCCGATCCGGACAATGCTGTCCTGGCGGCCTATTGCGCGGCAATCGATCAGGCGCGGGAGGCTGGCAAACCGACCGTGCCCTTTGCGCTGGCCCGCGAACTCTCCACCAACCCGTTCCTGCGGGCGGATGATCAAGCCATGCAGGCGCGCTGGGGCGGCGGTGATGCGGTGGCAACCTTTGCGGCACTGCGGGCAGCCAAGGATTCCTTCTAACCCCCTCCCGTTCGTGCCGAGCCTAGTCAAGACACTGGTGCGCGGTGTCTCGACTACGCTCGACACGGACGGATGTATGGAATGAGCGAATGAAAGCCCTTGTTGTCAACGCGCTCTCTACCGACTTGTCGGGCGTGGTGCTCGCCGAGTTGCCGCAGCCCGAGCGCCAGCCCGGCCAGGTGTTGGTCCGCATCCGCGCGGCATCGCTCAATTTCCCGGATCTGCTGATGACCAAGGGCGAATACCAGATGAAGCCCGCACTGCCCTTCACGCTCGGGTTGGAGTTGGCGGGCGAAGTGCTGGAGGCCGATCCGGAAGTCGCCCTCAAACCCGGCGACCGGGTGTTCGGCGGGCAGAAAACCGGCGCCTTTGCCGAATATGCCGCGCTTGATGCCACCGCGCTGCGGCCGATCCCCGATGGCATGAGCTTTGCCACCGCTGCGGCGCTCGGCGCGGCCTATGGCACCGCCTACACCGCGCTGGTCGAACTGGGCGGGATCAAGCCTGGCCAATGGGTGCTGGTCCACGGCGCGACCGGCGGGGTGGGCCTCGCCGCCTGTGACCTCGCCAAGGCGCTGGGAGCCCGAGTCATCGCCGCCAGCGGCTCTCCGGCCAAGCTGGAGGCCCTGCGCGCAGCTTGCCAGCCTGACTCGGTGCTGCTGGCCACGGGCAAGTTCCGCGAGCAAGTGGCTGAGATCACCGGCGGGGCGCTATGCGATCTGGTCTTTGATCCGGTTGGCGGGGACGTGTTTGACGAAAGCACGCGCTGCGTGGCCTTTGGCGGCAAGTTGCTGGTGGTCGGCTTTGCCGGAGGGCGGATTGCCGATATTTCCACCAACATCCCGCTGATCAAGGGCTTTTCAGTGGTTGGCGTCCGCGCTGGGGAATATGCCCGCCGCTTCCCCGAGCGGGGCAAGGCGATCCGCGATGCGATGCTCGCCCTGGCGGCAGAGAGCAAGCTCACCCCGCACATCGACCGGGTGCTGCCGCTGGAACGCTGGCGCGAGGCGTTTGCAGCGATGGCGGGGCGGGAGATTGTCGGGAAGGTTGTGCTGGAGCCTTGAACCTTGCTCTCTCTCCTTCAGGGGAGAGATACGAAGGGTTGGCAGCTCGCCTGCCTAGCCGCAGTTGAGAGGGGAGTGTGGCGCGTGCCCCTCTCCCAACCCTCTCCCCTGAAGGAGAGAGGGCTTTAAAACGAAAAAGGGCGGCCCGAAGGCCACCCTTTCCCCTCTCCAGCTCGGAATAGCGGTTAGAGCCCGGCAATCGCCTCATCGACCAGACCCTTGTCGGCCTTGGCGGTGTGGGTCGCGGAAATCAGTGATTGTGCGGCGCCGGCGGCGGCGGCGGCGGTCTGGGCGCGGAGCGCTTCGACGGCACTGCGTTCGGCGGCAGCGATCTTGTCTTGCGCCATCTTGGCACGGCGGGCGACCAGATCAGCGGTATCAGCCTCAGCCTTGGCGATGATCGCTTCGGCCTCGTGGGCAGCGTGAGCAATGATGCCCTTGGCATCCTTGGCGCTGGCCTTCTGCTGGGCTTTGGCGCTGGCGAGCAGAGCCTCGGCCTCCGTGCGGATCGTCTTGGCTTCGTCAAGCGAGCGCCGCGTTTCGGCAATCTGCGCGTCGAGCGAAGCGATAATCTGCTTGTGCGCCTTGACCTTGAAGATCGCGATCAGGAAAAACAGTGTAATCCCGACATAGACCCAGCCTTCGGCCCCAAGGCCCAGCAGGGTCGCTTCGGCGTGTTCGCCGCCATGGGCAGCTTCGGCGAGGATGAGGAATGTACTCGTCATAGTCCTGCCCTTACAGCTGCGCCGCGACGCTTTGCTTGGCGGCATCAAGCTTTGGCTCAACTCCGGTCAGCTTGGCGACGATTGCCTGGGCGCTTGTCGCCGCAGCATCGGCCAGAGTGGCCTTGGCGGCATCGACAGACTTGGCGATCCGGGCTTCGGCCTTGGCCAGGTCTGCATCGGCAGCCTTGGCCGCCTTGGCGAGCCGGGCATCGCTGGCTTTGGCCGCATCGGCCTTGGCCGCCGCAATCGCCTGCCGGGCCGCCTCGCGGCTGGCATCCATTTCGGCGTGATAGCGCGCGTCAACTTCGTCCGCCGAATCCTTGGCGGCCTTGGCCGCATCCAGATCGCCAGAGATCTTGTCTTCGCGCTCACCCATCACCTTGCCCAGCTTTGGCAGGGTCTGTTTGACCACACCAAAGTAGAGCACGACAAAGAACAGCGCGAGCCAGGCCAGCTGGGGCCAGGTGACATTCGCGAAATCGAACTGGGGCATCAGGGTCCCGCCTCGAACTCTTGGGAAAGGGGCCGGCCGGGGTTAGCCGGCCGGCGCGTCAATCAGCCGAACGCCAGTGCCAGCGCGACAACTGCCGCGATCAGGCCAAGCGCTTCGGTAACCGCGAAACCAAAGATCAGGCGGCCGCCCATCTTGGCATCAGCTTCCGGGTTGCGCACGGCACCGTTCAGGTACTGGCCGAAGATCGAGCCCACGCCGATAGCGGCAAGGCCCGCACCGATTGCGGCCAGACCGGCGCCGATGACTTTTGCAGATGCTGGATCCATGATGAATTCCCTTACTGGATAGAATGTTGGTGAAGAAACTTAGTGGAGATTGACCGCGTCGTTAAGATAGAGCGAAGCGAGCAAAGCGAAAACATAGGCCTGGACCACCGCGATCAGCACTTCAAGTGCGGTCAGTGCGACCGTCACGGCCAGCGGCAAGGCACCAAGCACATAGGGCAACGCCCCGAACGAGCCGAGTGTGACGACGAACGTGCCGAACACCTTCAGCAGCACGTGGCCAGCAGTCATGTTGGCGAACAACCGGATCGCCAAGGTGAACGGGCGGGTCAGGAAGCTCAGAAACTCGATGCAAAAAACGAATGCGCCAAGGAAAATGTTCGAACCCTTCGGCCAGAACAGGCTGAAAAAGTGTAGGCCGTGATGCCAGAAGCCGACGATGCAAACCGTCACGAACACGATCATCGCGAGGCCGAAAGTCACCACGACATGGCTCGTCGGGGTAAAGGCACCGATCCACGGGATCAGGCCGAGCAGATTGCAGGCCAACACGAAGATAAAAATCGTGAAGATCAGCGGGGCGAATCGGCGACCTTCTGGTCCGACGTTCTCGTCGAGCATCTTTCGCACGAAATCATAGAGATATTCGGTCGCCGCTTGCCACCGTCCGGGGACCAGCTGCGGCTTGGCGGTGCCAACGAACAGGAACACCGACACGCAGGTCAGCGCGATCAGCATCCACAGCGAGGAGTTCGTGAACGAGACGTCATAGCCGGCTACTTCGAGCGGCTTGATCGTCTTGACCGC
>CALMBN010000099.1 GCA_937860195.1 uncultured Novosphingobium sp. | reverse complement strand
GTCACATTCCTTACATTGCGGTCAAGGCGGTCTCCATGCGAAGCGAGATTGGCGGGTTACCTGCGGGGCTCCGCCGTCCGCATACGAATGCGGATCGATGTCGAGGGGCGCATAGTTGAGCAAAGCGATTCCGTCAAATCGCCTTCCCGGCCCCCGCAATACCGTTTGTTTCAGGGGCCCCAGCCCAGCTTTCATGCCGATTGTCACTCTGCCAGTAAACCGCTAGCGCATTCTTCTCACGTCAGATCAAAGCGAAACCGATTCCAACCCGCAATCATGGCCGACCATTTGCCCTCTCCCCCGCCAACACAGCAGCAAGTGATTGCGCTGGTCGACGATGATCGCAACATCCTGACCACGGTTGCGATTGGCTTGCAGGCCGAAGGTTTTGCCACGCGGGTTTATTCCGATGGCGAGGCGGCGCTGAAGGCGCTGCTGGAAAACCCGCCCGATCTGGCAGTCTGCGACATCAAGATGCCGCGGATGGATGGGCTGGAATTGCTTCAAAAACTTCGCGCCAAAAGCACGCTGCCGGTGATCTTCCTGACCAGCAAGGACGAGGAACCCGACGAGGCCCTTGGTCTGGCGATGGGCGCGGATGATTATATCGCCAAGCCGTTCAGCCAGCGGTTGCTGGTCGCCCGGATTCGCGCAATCCTGCGCCGGACCGAGCTGGTCCGGGATGAAGCCGAAGCGCAACCGGACGACGCGGATGGGGGCGAAACAATTCAGCGCGGACGGTTGGAAATGGACCCGGTTCGCCACCGGGTTGCCTGGGACGGCGAGCTTGTTTCGTTAACAGTAACCGAGTTCCTGATCCTCGAGGCCCTCGCCACCCGCCCCGGCGTGATCAAAAGCCGCAACCAGTTGATGGACGCAGCCTATAGCGACGACGTGTTCGTCGATGATCGCACCATCGACAGCCATATCAAACGCCTGCGCCGCAAGTTCCGTGCCGCCGACCGGGAATTCGGCGCGATCGAAACGCTCTACGGTGCCGGCTACTCCTTCGCCGATGGCTGAACCCCGCTTCCGGGCCAGCTGGAAGCGCCGGACCAGCCTGACGGTGCGCATCCTGGCGGTGAACATCATCGCACTGGGGCTAATGGCCGGCAGCCTGTTCTACCTCGATTCCTATCGTAAACAGTTGTTTGAGGAACGCTTCAAACTGGCTCGGGCCGAGGCCGAAATTGCCGCCGCTGGCCTTGCCCGGGCCGCCCCCGATGAGCGCGTGGCCCAGTTGATTGCGGTCGGTAACGCGCAGCAGCTGCGACTGCGGCTCTATGACCGCAATGGCAAGCTGGCGCTTGACAGTTTCGCGCTTGCCCCGCCCAGCTTCACGCTGATCGATCCGGCCAGTCAGGGCTGGTGGGAGCACGGCGGGCGCTTGATCGACCGGGGAATGCGGCTGGTGCTCGGTTCCGAAACGGCCGAACCTTACCGCGATCCTGTCATTGATCGTGCCTCTGCCTGGCCAGAGCTGGGTCTGGCGGCCAGCTCTGGCCAGGCGGCAGTTGCGGCTCGTTCTGCCCCGGACCAGACCCCGGTGATCAATGCAGCCGTGCCCGTCGGCAGCGCGGGCGAGTTGCTGCTGATCACCCGAAATGCGCGCGACATAACGCAGTCGGTTCGCGACGCGCGCGGCACTCTGGCGCTGGCCTTGGCGGTCACTCTGCTGATCTCGATCCAGCTCTCGCTGTTTCTGGCGCGAACCATTGTTCAGCCCTTGCGCGCGCTGGTGCGCGCCGCGGTGCGGGTCAGGTTGGGGCGTGAACGCGCGGTCGAGGTTCCCCGCTTGCCAGAGCGCGGAGACGAGATCGGTCTGCTCGCCCGCGCACTTTCGGACATGAGCCGCGCGCTCCGCCAACGGATCGACGCGGTGGAAAGCTTTGCCGCCGATGTCGCGCACGAGATCAAGAACCCGCTGGCGTCCTTGCGCAGCGCGCTCGAATCGCTCGAAAAGGTCGAAGATCATCAGCTGCGCGCAAAGCTGACTGCGATTGCCGCGCATGACATAAAGCGGATCGACCGGCTCGTCACCGAAATCGCCGAAGCCAGCCGGATCGATGCGGAACTCAGTCGCACGCAATTTACGCCAATCGATCTGCTGGTTTTGGCGCAAAACCTGGTCGAGGCCCGCGATGAGCGTGGTGAAAACGGTCAGGCCAGGGTCCGCATCGCGCCCCACGGGTCCGGGCCGTGGGACGTGCCGGGAGACGAGGCCCGGCTTGTCCGCGTGCTCGAAAATCTGCTCAACAACGCGGTGTCGTTCTCGCCCATTGGCGGCGAAGTCGCAGTAAACCTGGAACGCGACGATGACCGGCTGCACCTTTCAGTCACCGATCAAGGCCCGGGCATTCCGGCGGAAGCGCGGGCCAAGGTGTTCGACCGGTTCCACTCGCTCCGCCCCGACGATGAAGACTTCGGCAAACACTCTGGCCTTGGCCTTGCAATCGCCCGGACCATTGCCGAAGCCCATGACGGCACGTTAACCGTCACCGATCGACCAGATGGCAAGCCCGGTGCCTGCCTGGTGCTGCAACTGCCAGCCACCGCCGAGGAGGTGGAAGAGGAATGAGCCTGTCTCACCAGGCCACTTGTGTTGCGATCGAAGGCCGCGCGGTGTTGATCGAGGGCGCGCCCGGCAGCGGCAAAACCAGCCTCGCACTCGCCCTGATTGACCGCGGCGCGGCCCTGGTTGGCGACGATGGTGTGCGGCTCGATCTGCGGAAAGGCCGTCTCTATGCCAGCCCTCCGCCCTACACCGCGGGTCTGATCGAAGTGCGCAACCTGGGTCTTCTGCCATGGCCAACGGTCAGCGACGTGCCGGTCGCGCTGATCCTGCGACTTGATCCCGATGCCCCACGCTTTGTCGAAGCGGCGGAGCAAGTGGGACTGGGCGGAGCGGTGTTGCCGCTGGTCAGGTTGTGGCCCAACGGCATCGTCTTGGCCCTCAAGGCAGAACTGGCGCTGGAACGGTTTGGCTTGACCTGACCCACCGTCCCCATCGGGGACAGCCCCGCGCTGGCTCTTCACATTGTGTGCAGCCAAGCCCATCTAACACCTGCAATCATGCCCGATTCCCCCGCCCCTCGCCACCGCGTCCTGCTGGTCACCGGCCTGCTTGGTGCCGGCAAATCGACCGTGCTCAAGGTGCTGGAAGACCTGGGTTGGGAAACGATCGACAATTTCCCGATCCGCCTGCTCGGCCGATTGATCGACAGCCCCGATGGCGCAGGAAGCGATCTGCGCGCACCGCTGGCAATCGGGTTCGATTCGCGAACCAGAGGCTTCGATCCGGCCAAGGTTATCGATCGGGTCAAGAAGCTGGCCGAGCGAGCCGATCTTGAACTGACCACACTGTTTCTCGACTGCGGCGGGCAGGAACTTGAGCGGCGCTACAACGAAACGCGCCGCCGCCATCCGCTTGCGCAGGACCTTCCGGCTGCCAGCGGGATTGCGGCAGAGCGGGAACTGTTGGAGCCGTTGCGGCGCTGGGCCGATCTGGTGATTTCCACCACCGGCTATACCAGCAACGATCTGCAGCAGACTGTGCGTGAGCGGTTTGGCGAAGTTGGCGGCGGTGGCTTGACTGTCAGCGTTACCAGCTTCGGTTTTTCACGGGGCACCCCGCCACTGGCCGATCTGGTGTTTGACATGCGGTTCCTCGACAATCCGCACTGGGACGATAAATTGCGCCCGCAAACCGGGCAAGATCCGGCAGTCGCCAAGCATATCCGCAAGGATCCGGCCTTTGCCGAAGCCTATCAAAGAATCCGCGATCTGATCCTGCTGCTGCTCCCGCGGTATCGCGCGCAGGGTAAGCCCTATGTAAACATTGCTTTTGGCTGCACGGGCGGGCGACATCGCTCGGTTTTCGTCGCGGAGGAGCTTGCCAAAGCTCTGACAAAAGAGGGTTATTCTCCCAGATTGGTACACCGCAATCTGACCGCGCGGGCCGCTGACGGGGTGGAAGGAAAGCATTGACCGTGCCGCGCTTAACCGTCATGGCCCCGCGTCACTCTCCGGTGCGAGTCGCCGGAAGCCCTGTTCGGAGCGCAGTTCCCGCATGATCGGTTTGATTCTGGTCACTCATGGCAAGCTGGCCGAAGAATTCGTGGCCGCGATGCAGCACGTCGTCGGCCGGCAGGAAGCCGTGCGCACGGTCTGCATCGGCCCGAATGACGATATGGAAGCGCGTCGGACAGAAATTTCAGTCGCGATTAAGGCGGTTGATGAGGGCCAGGGCGTGATCATCTTGACCGATCTGTTTGGCGGCACCCCGTCCAACCTTGCAATCTCGCTGATGAAGAAGGGCAAGGTCGAGGTCATCGCCGGGATCAACCTGCCGATGCTGATCCGGCTGGCCAAGGCTCGCGGCTGTATGGACCTCGACAAGGCAGTGATTGCAGCGCGTGATGCCGGGCGCAATTATATCACTGTCGCGTCGGAGTTTCTTGGCCAGGACGCTTGATGCAGAGGTGGGTGGGGCAATGACCGAGGTTCGCGAAAGCGTTGAAATCGTCAACAGCCGGGGCCTCCACGCCCGGGCCAGCGCCAAATTCGTCAACGCCGTAACCAAGCTGGGTGACAGCGTTCAGGTGCGGGTCGAAAAAGACGGCAACGATGCCGCTGGCGGCTCGATCCTGGGGCTGATGATGCTGGGCGCGGCCAAAGGCGATTCGGTTGAGATCATTGTGGCAGGCGATGGCGCGGATGCCGCGCTGCTCAAGCTGGTCGGCCTGGTCAAGGACGGGTTCGGCGAGGATTGATGGCACTTAGCCCTCACCCCCTTCAGGGGAGAGGGTTGGGAGAGGGGGTTCAAATTCCCCTCTCAACTACGACGAGCGAGCAAGCTCGCTAGTCTTCGTATCTCTCCCCTAAAGGTGAGAGAGCAAGCGGAATTGGACACATGCGCCGCACCATTACCGGATTTTCCAACCCCACGGTCAAATTCCTGCGCAGCTTGCGCGAAAAGAAGCACCGCAAGGCCGAAGGCAAGTTCCTGGCTGAGGGCCTGCGGTTGCTGACTGATGCTCGAAAAAGCGGGCACCTCCCCGAAATGCTGGTGATGGCATCCGCACGCGAGGCCCATCCATTGTTGGATGCGCTGGAGACTGACGTGCTGGCCGCTGGCGGGGAAGTGATCGAAATGGGAGCCGACCTCCTGGCCAAAGTAACCGGCAAGGACAACCCGCAGGCTGTCGCCGGGGTTTACACCGAATTCGGCACTGGCCTTGCAGCACTGGACCGGTCCTCCGCCAAAATCTGGCTGGTCGCCCAGGCGCTGCGCGATCCAGGCAATCTTGGCACCATGCTGCGGACCGGCGATGCGGTCGGTGCAGGCGGGCTGATCCTGATTGATGACTGCGCCGATCCATTCAGCGTCGAAGCCGTGCGGGCGAGCATGGGCGCAGTCTTTACCCAAAGCATCGCCAAGGCGCGGTGGGAGGAGTTTCTGCCTTGGTTGCGTGGCGGCGGCAATGGGCATGGGGGCCAACTGGTTGCGGCGAGCTTGCGCGATGCGGTCGACTATCGCGGTGCGCCCTATGCCGCCCCGTGCTTTCTGCTGGTCGGTAACGAAAGCCGGGGTTTGCCCGAGGACTACGAAGCGGAGTGCGATCTGCGCGTCACCATGCCGATGAAAGGCCGCGCCGACAGTTTGAACGCAGCGGTTGCAGCGGCGGTGCTGGCCTATGAGGCGCTGGCTGTGCTGGGGTAGGCGTTGCAGCGATCCTCCCCGGAACGGGGAGGTGCCCCGTAGGGGCGGAGGGGTCAGACGCTCTCCACTTTGAACGCAGTTTGAGGGCGAGAGTTCCCGCCCCCTCAGCCCTGCGCTTCACGCGCGCCACCTCCCCGTTCCGCGCCGTTCAGCCACCGAACAGCATTGGGCTGGTAGCACCGCCCGATGACCAAGCGCCTCGCCCTGATCGCCCTGCCGATGCTCGCGGCTTGCGCCACCATCGCCAACGCCCCCGCCCCGTTGGCCGGGAGCAAGTGGACCTTTGTGACCATCGATGGGCAAAAGCCAGTCTCGGGCAAGGCCGGGCTCAGCATCGATGCCGGCCGGATCGGCGCCAACGTCGGCTGCAATGGGATGGGCGGCGAACTCAGGATCGAGGCCAGCCGCCTGATCACCGGGCCAATGATGAGCACCCAGATGTATTGCGATGGCTTGATGGAGCAAGAACGCGCGGTCGCTGATTTGCTGGGCGGGTCA
>CALMBN010000098.1 GCA_937860195.1 uncultured Novosphingobium sp. | reverse complement strand
CCGACGGTCGCGCGCATGAAGGACGAAGCTGCAAAGGCCGGTTTGCAGTTTGAAATCGTCGAGCGCCACTGGCAGGTCGCAGTCTTCCTTGAGTTGCACCAGCACCCGGGAAAGCCGCGCCATATCCGCCTGTTCGATCAGGCTTTCCTGCATCTTGCTCGGCTTCATCGTTGGTGCTGCGGCCAACGCGGCTTCGAGGGTGCCGTATTCCTGGATCAGCTTGGTCGCCGTCTTGGGCCCGATCCCGCGAATGCCGGGGACGTTATCGACCGCATCGCCCATCAGCGCCAGCACATCGCCGACCAGATCGGGCGCAACGCCGAACTTCTCGGCCACTTCGGGAATGTCGATCCGGACATTCTTCATCGTGTCGAGCATATCGATATGCCCGGTCCCGCACGGCCCGATCAGCTGCATCAGGTCCTTGTCGGACGAGACGATCGTCACGTCCCAGCCGCGATGGGCAGCGGCGCGGGCATAGGAAGCGATCAGATCGTCGGCTTCCAGCCCCTGTTCCTCGATACACGGCAGGCTGAACGCGCGAGTGGCATCGCGAACCAGCGGGAATTGCGGCCTCAGGTCTTCGGGTGCGGGCGGGCGGTTGGCTTTGTAGGCGGGGTAAATGTCGTTGCGGAAACTCTGGCCGCTGGCATCGAGAATCACAGCCATATGGGTCGGTCCATCGGCCTTGTTGAGGTCATCGGCCAGCTTCCACAGCATGGTGGTATAGCCATAGACAGCCCCAACCGGAGTTCCGCGCGGGTTGGTCAGCGGCGGAAGCCGGTGATAGGCCCTGAAGATATAGGCTGAACCGTCGACGAGATAGAGGTGCTGCTGTGCGTCCATCGGCCTTGACTAGCAGGCCATGCGGCGCTGGGTAAGGCCCCCGAAACCTCCGAATCACAACTCTGTTTGACTCACCAAATTGCCGTCATGGCACTGTCATATCCGCAGACTTTCGCCTGAATACGGCGGATTTTCGCGGCCCAGCGCGGAGTTTATCACAAACTCTTGCATAGCAGAAAGAAGGCCACTAAATGCACCCGCGAAGTCTACCGTATCGGTAGGCTTTCCGTGCGGTCGCTTGCACATATCGTTAAAGGCGGCCGTGCGTGGTCCACTCGCTGTTAAGGAATACTATTCATGCGCAAGATCATTCTCGCCGCTGGCGCTGCCCTCGCTCTTTCGGCCTGCCAGGGCGCCAAGGAAGACGCCACCGCGATGGCTTCGGATGCCAGCGCTGAGCTGACCGATGGTGCGACCGATGCCGCTTCGGCCGGTGCCGATGCCGTTGACGCCGTCAAGGACGCTGCTTCGGAAGGCGCTGCTGTCGTCAAGGACGCGGCTGAAGGCGTTGAAGGCGCTGCCGACGAAGCCAAGGCTGCTGCGGACGAAGCCACCAAGAAGATGTAATCTTCGCCATCTGGCAAATGGATCGGGGCGCAAGGGCAACCTTGCGCCCCTTTTCGTATCTGCACCGCGCTTGACTGATTTAATCGCGCGATTAACATCCGCCGCCGGAGAGGAGAATGTCCGGCGTGAGCGAATCCCTGAACCTTGGTCTCACCCGTGCGCTCGCCCGGATCGGCCTGCCGCCGCCCGAAGGGCTCGAGCGGCTGTCGGGCGGTGCCAACATGGAAAGCTGGCGATTTTCGGCGGGGGCAGAGACCTGCGTGCTGCGCCGTGCTCCCTCGCTTGATATGATGGCAGGAAGGCCGATGGACCACGCGGGCGAGGCCGCGCTGATCCGCAGAGCCAATGCCGCCGGGGTGATGGCGCCCGAAGTGCTGGTTGAACTGCGCCCCGAAGACGGGCTCGGCTCGGGCTATGTGATGCGCGCGATCCCGGGTTCGCCCGATCCGAATTCATTTCTGGTCGAAGCCGATCCGCAGATCGCCATTCAGGACATCGCGCGCGAATTGGCCAAAACCCACGCTACCGACTGCACTGGTTTGCAAGTGCCGGTAATGGACACTGCCGCCGCGCTTGGCGAATTGCGGAGCCGGTTCCTGGGCTATGGCGGCGACCGACCGATCCTGGCGCTCGCGCTGCGCTGGCTGGAGGCGAACATTCCCCCGCCGGTCACACCGCAGCTGGTCCATGGCGATTTCCGGCTTGGCAATCTGATGTTTGAAAACGGCCGCCTGACTGGCGTGCTCGACTGGGAACTGGCCCATCTGGGCGACTGGCACGAGGATCTGGCGTTCGGCTGCATGACTGTCTGGCGGTTTTCGCGGCCCGACCGGCCCGGCTACGGACTCACGACCGTGGAGGAGTTGGTTGAGGCCTACGGGCAAGCGGGAGGAGCGGCGTTCGATCCGCACAGGTTCCGGTTCTGGACGATCTATCGGACCTTTTGGTGGGCCTTGGGCTGTTTGCAGATGGGCGGTTTCTGGCGCGCCGGGCATGATCGTTCGGTGGAACGAGTGGTGATCGGACGGCGGACGGCCGAGCAGGAACTCGATCTGCTGTTGCTGCTTGAGGATCAGGCTCCCGAAGCCGAGCGTGATCGCCCGTTGCCCGCTGCTACTCCTCCGCTGGCCCCGAACCCAGGCGAGCCGAGCGGAGCTGAAATCCTGACCGCAATCTCTGAATGGCTGGCGAGTGACATCAAACCGCTGATGACCGGGCGCGGCAAGTTTGACCTTGCAGTCGCACGCAATGCGCTGGGGATCGTCACGCGAGAGCTTGAGCTGCGCTCATGGGCCACCGACGCGGCGCTTTCCGCCGATTTGATGTCGGGCAAAGCCGATCTCTCTACACCCGGTCTATTGGCAAAGCTGCGCCGCACTGCGCTCGCCAAAGTGTCTGCCGATATGCCGAAATATCCCGCCCTCGCGATCGCGCGGGCGAAATGGGAAGGAATCTGAGATGGACTTCGCACTACCTCAAGGCTTGATCGACTACCTCGCCGAGTTGGACACCTTTATCGCCACCGAGATCAAGCCGCTTGAACAGCAGGATGACAATATCCGCTTCTTCGATCATCGCCGCGAATATGCCCGGACCGATTTCGAAAATCAGGGCCTGCCGCGCCACGAATGGGAAATGCTGCTGCGCGAGGCCTCGATGCGCGCGGACAAGGCCGGGCACTGGCGCTTTTCGGCACCAAAGAAATACGGCGGCAAGGACGGTTCGAACCTGTGGATGGCAGTGATCCGCGACCGGTTTGCCGCGATGGGGCTGGGGCTGCACAACGATCTGCAGAACGAGCACTCGATTGTTGGCAATTTCCCGTTCGTCGCGATGTACGAGCATTTCGGGACCGAGGCACAGCAGGAGGAATTCATTCTCGGCGGGTTTGGCCGCACTCGCCGCGTCGCCTTTGGCCTGACCGAGCCTGATCACGGTTCCGATGCGACCCATATGGAAACCCGCGCGGTCCGCGAAACCCGCGATGGCGTTCCCGGCTGGCGGATCGATGGGCGCAAGATGTGGATCACCGGCATGCACGTCGCGACCCACTGCGCCGCATTCTGCCGGACCAGCGGCAAGGACGGCGATGCCAAGGGAATCTCCTGCCTGCTGGTCCCGATCGATACGCCCGGCATGGTGGTCGATGAATACATGTGGACCTTCAATATGCCGACCGACCACCCGCGGATGCATTTCGAGAATTGCTGGGTGCCGGAAAGCGCGATGCTGGGGCCGGTCGATGGCGGACTGTCGATCGCCCAAAGCTTCGTCCACCAGAACCGCATTCGGCAGGCCGCCAGCTCGCTCGGTGCGGCGACCTATTGCGTCGAGGAATCGGTCAAATATGCGCGGGAACGTAAACCGTTTGGGCAAGATCTGGCCCGCAATCAGGGGATCCAGTTCCCGTTGGTTGAACTGGCGACCCAGTGCGAAATGCTCCGCACGCTGATCTACAAGACCGCCTGGGAAATGGACAATATGGAACACAAGGAGCTGGAGCATCAGCTCTCTGACAAAATCTCGATGTGCAACTACTACGCCAACCGGCTGGTTTGCGAAGCGGCCGACCGCGCGATGCAGGTCCACGGCGGGATCGGCTATTCACGTCACAAGCCGTTCGAACACATTTATCGCCACCATCGCCGCTATCGGATTACCGAAGGCGCGGAAGAGATCCAGATGCGCAAGGTCGGCGCGTACCTGTTTGGCTATCTGGGGCCAAGAAAGGCACTGTTCGCCAAATAGCTCAGGGACGGGCGATCACCAGCTCGTCGAACCGCACATCCTCGTTGCCAGGGGCAAGCCACAGGGTCAGGAAGTGGCCGGGGCAGGAAGAATCGATGGTAACCTGTGCTTCGAAGCGCCCACGGCCTTCGACTTGCGTGCCAACGATCCGGCTCCGTCCGACTGGGCTGCATGACAGCGACAGTTCGGCCCCCTTGGCAGCGCTCGTCCCGGATTGCGCAATCCAGCTCAGCCGATAGTTGCCCGGAGCGAGCGAAAGCAGTTGCCACGCGACCGGTCGCGTGCTGGCCCCGCCGACCCGGACCAGCAAGCCCGGCTTCGCCGGATAAGCCGAAACATCCCCGCTGCCGACCAGATTCCATTCAAACGCTATTGGTTCCCGGCCAAGGCCGAGCTGCTGGAAATCCGGGTCTGCAATGCCGACGCGGGCAGTCGGGCAATGCGCCAGCCACAGTCGTTTGGCGCTTGCCGTCCCATCCAGCTGGATCATCCGCGCCACCAACGGCGCAACCGCAACACAGCCCCATTGCGGCTT
>CALMBN010000097.1 GCA_937860195.1 uncultured Novosphingobium sp. | reverse complement strand
GTGCGTTGCGCAAGCACGCCGAGCTCAGCCAGCTTCGAGGCGAGCAGCGCCTTGTTGGCGGTGACCACCGGCTTGCCGGCGGCCAGCCGCAACGCGTCGAGGTGAGCCTGAGCCCCGCCGACCGCGCCTGGTTCGAGCAGGTCAGCGGCGCCACCTTCACGAGCCTCGAGCTCGGGCCCGAGGACCGCGCGCTGCTCGAACGCATCCTGACCAAGGCACAAAATGCGCCTTCGGGCGGCAATACGCAGCCGTGGAACGCGGATATCCTGACTGGGGAACCGCTCGCCAAACTGCTCAAAACCGTCGCCGAAGTCCTCCCGCAAGGCACTGCCGCGCATAAGCCCGAATATGATATCTACCCACGCGAGCTGGACGGCGCCTACAAGGACCGCCGCTTTGGCGTCGGCGAAGCGCTTTATGCCTCGCTCGAAATCCCGCGCGACAACAAAGCGGGCCGGATGATGTGGTTCGCGAAGAATTTCCGCGCCTTTGATGCCCCGGTGCTGATGCTGATCCACACCCCGCGCTATATGGGCAAGCCGCAGTGGTCGGACATCGGGATGTGGCTGCAAACCGTCTGCCTGCTGCTGCGCGAGGAGGGCCTCGATTCGTGCCCGCAGGAAGCCTGGGCGATCTATCAGGAGCAGATCCGCGAAGTGGTGAACCTGCCCGAGGATCACATCTTCTTCTGCGGCATGGGCGTGGGCTGGCGCGATCCGGATGCGCCGGTGAACCAGTTCCCGGTTCCACGCGCGCCACTGGATGAAGCGGTGACTTGGGAGGGGTTTTAGCAACTCCCCTCCCGCCTGCTGGAGAGGAGTTGACCCGCGCGTCAGCCTGCGTAAGGCCAAACCATGACCGACCTGCGCCTGTTCAACAGCCTGACCCGCCAGCTGGAGCCGTTTCAGTCCGTCCACGCGAACGAGGCGCGGGTCTATAGCTGCGGGCCGACGGTCTATAACTATCAGCACATCGGCAATATGCGGGCCTATGTCTTTGCCGATACGCTGGGCCGGGTGCTGCGGTTCAAGGGCTATGACCTGCGCCACATCATCAACATCACCGATGTCGGCCACCTGACCAGCGATGCCGATGCGGGTGACGACAAGATGGAAAAGGCGGCGGCCAGCGCGGGCAAGACTGCCTGGGATATCGCCGCGTTTTATACCGGCGAATTCAAGCGCGATCTCAAGTGGCTGAACGTCACCGATCCGGCCAAATGGACCGTCGCGACAGACTATGTTCCGGCGATGATCGAATACGCCAAAAGCATCGCGGACAAGCACTGCTACGAGCTCGACAGCGGCCTCTATTTCGACGTTTCGACCGTTCCCGATTACGGGCGGTTGGCGCGCGCCGCGACTGACGAAGGCGAAGGCCGGATCGACGAGGTTTCGGGCAAGCGGCATCAGGCCGACTTCGCGATCTGGCGCAAGACTCCCGCTGGCGAGACGCGCCAGATGGAATGGGATTCACCGTGGGGCCGGGGCGCGCCGGGCTGGCACCTTGAATGCTCGGTGATGAGCGCGGCGGAGCTCGGCATGCCGTTCGATATCCACACCGGCGGGATCGATCACCGCGAGATCCACCACCCCAACGAGATTGCGCAAAATCAGGCGCATGAATGCTCGGGCCACACCGGTGCGAACATCTGGATGCACAACAACTTCCTGATCGACCGCGGCGGCAAGATGAGCAAGTCGGCGGGCGAGTTCCTCCGCCTGCAAACGCTGGTGGACCGGGGCTACCACCCGCTGGCCTACCGGATGATGTGCCTGCAGGCGCATTATCGGTCGGAGTTGGAGTTTTCGTGGGAGGGGCTGGGGGCAGCGTTGGTGCGGTTGAAACGGATTGTGATGGGGGTTGAAGCCCTAAAGGAGAGAGTTGGCTCTTTTTCCCTCGATCCCGGATCATATGGCAGGCTGCTCAACCACCAGACGCGGCTGAGTTTCGATAGCGCTGTCTCTGACGACCTTAACACTCCGATTGCGGTCATTGAGCTTGAGTTGTCGATTGGGCAAAAGGCACTGCCTGCCGATGAACGGCTAGCACTCATTTCTGAGCTTGGCACCGTTCTCGGCCTAGATCTTTTGACCCTTACCCGCCAAGACCTCCGCATCCGCCCCAAAACCGCGACTATCACCGAGTCCGAAATCGAAGCCATCCTCGCGCAGCGCAAGGACGCCCGCGCCGCCAAGGACTTCGCCACGTCCGACCGCCTCCGCGATGAACTCGCCGCGCAGGGGGTTGAGGTGATGGACGGTGATCTGCTCGGTTGGGACTGGAAGCTGGAGATTTGACCATCCCAAGCCAACCAACCCCGTCTGTCCTGAGCTTGTCGAAGGATTGTCCTTGTTCTTGCGGATTTGGCGAAGTGGCCGGAAAGAAGGACAGTGCTTCGACAAGCTCAGCATGGACGGGGTTTGGAGTGGAAGTGAGAGCTCGATGAAACTCTGGCGCCTGACCCGCGCGCCCTATCTGGCGCTCGACGGGAAGGGAGCTGAACTGTTCGGGGCGCGTTATGCACCGCCGGGCTATCCGGTGGTCAGTCTGGCCAGCGAGGCCGGTCTCGCGGTGCTGGTGGCGCTGCGTTATCAACCGGCTGACCTGCTGGGCATTCCCGATGACTTCGTGCTCGGCTGGACCGAAGTGGATGCCCAACCCGAACGCGTGCCCGATCCGGATGAGGCCACAATCCGCGCGTTCGTGGGTGAATGGCTGGGCAGCAAACGCTCGCTACTCGCCGCGATCCGCTCCAGAGTACTGCCAGAAGCTGACGTGATCTACCTCAACCCAGCGCACCCCGATGCCGCGCGGGTCGCCCCGCTGACCACCCGTCCGTTCAACTTTGCCGAATGCTTGCATCGTCCGCCGATGCTGGACAGTTTCCGGAGTTCCGAATGACCATCACCGTCCTCAATGCCTTGCTGAAACCGCTGCTGGAGCCGCACCTGCCGGACTGGGTCGATGTCCGCTGGTATGCGAGCAAGGACGAGGCTTTTGCGCTCGCTCCGCTGGCCGAAATCGGCTGGTTCGATATGCATTCGAAGGCCGACATGGCCCACGTTTTCGGCCTCGCGACCAGGCTCAAATGGCTCAATTCGGTCTATGCCGGGGTCGAATCGTTTCCGCTCGATCTGCTGGAAGCTCGCGGCGTGATGCTGACCAACGGGGCCGGGATCAACGCGGTGCCGATCGCCGAATATATCGTCATGCTGATGCTGGCGCAGTGCAAGGGCTATCGCGATGTGGTCCGCGCGCAGGACCGGCACGAATGGCTGAAAGACTCGCCGGGTAAACGCGAGCTGTCTGGCGCGAAGGCGCTGATCCTGGGCTATGGCGCGATCGGGCAAGAGGTTGAAAAGCGGCTGGCTGGCTTCGGCATGGAGGTCAGCAAGGTCCGTCGCAGCACCGGGCCGGGCACGCTGGGGCCAGACGAATGGCGCGGGCGGCTGGGCGAGTTCGACTGGATCATCATTTCCGTGCCCGCCACGCCTGCAACAGAGGGCATGATTGGCGCGGCTGAACTGGCGGCGATGCAGGTGGACGCGGTACTGGTCAATGTCGCACGCGGATCGGTAATCGATCAGCCCGCCCTGACCGCAGCACTGAGCGAAGGCCGGATCGGCGGCGCGCTGCTTGATGTCACCACGCCTGAGCCACTGCCAGCGGGCGATCCACTGTGGGGGCTGGAAAACACCCAGATCACCATGCACCTTTCAGGCCGCGCGCAAGAGCGGATGTTCGAACGGTCGGCGCTGAGGTTTTTGGAAAACCTGGGCCGGTATGGCCGGGGGGAGCGGTTGGAGCCGCAAGTGGATTTTGCGCTGGGTTATTGAGTCATAGAGCCCTTCCCCAGCGGGGAAGGGCTCTCAAGTGTTGTTAGAGGACTTCAAGCATCCTCCAGCAGCAACAGTTCCGCCGTCACTTCCAGCCGCGGTTCGGGCAGCAGCAAATGCTCCACCGCGACGACGGCCGCATCGGCTACCAGCTGGCGGGGAATGGCAAATTCGTGGTCGGGCAGGGCGGCGATCAGGGCCTCACCGGCCGCCACGGCCTCGGCTCCGGTGAAGGCCAGAACGATTGTGTGGCGGGTGCCGCAAAAGGTCACGCTGGCCCAATTGCGTTCGGCATGGCGGAGCAGTTCGGCTTTGCCCCCGGCCAGCTCCATCAGCGCGGAAAGCAGCGGTAGCCAGGGCGTGCGCGGCGTGGCGCGGCTGGCGGCGCGGGTGGTTTTTTCAAGAGTCAGGTCAATGTGCACGGCAATCCTCGCGATAAATGTTCATGAAATGTTCCACATTGGTCGCGGTTGCAGCGCGGGGTATGCGGCCGTTGCGCAGGTCCTGGACAAACCGGGGATCGCGGGTGGCGAGCCGGCCGAATTTGGTCCACGGCATTCCGGTTTCGCGCAGGAAGCGTTCGATCCGGGTAATCAGCATGGCGTGGTGGTCCCTTTCGTTTTGGCGAATCGACTATAGGAAGAATCCTGTTCAACAGTGCGAAATCCTACTTGTCTAGGAAAATTACATCGCCTATGTGATTTTCATGGAACCCACCGATCCGCGCAACCGGCTGCTGCAACTGGCCGGCGAGCATGGCGCCAGCCTGTCCCGCCTGTCAGAACTTATTGGCCGAAATTCGACCTATCTTCAGCAATTCATCCGCAAGGGCAGTCCGCGCAAACTGGAGGAATCGGACCGGCGTACGCTGGCCCGGTTCTTTGGCGTGGCCGAGGATGAACTGGGCGCGCCGGAGGATTTTTACCCTGTTTCAACT
>CALMBN010000096.1 GCA_937860195.1 uncultured Novosphingobium sp. | reverse complement strand
CGCCTATGCGCTCGACAGTGAAGGCAACCAGATCTTCATGGTCAACGCCGTCTCGGGCGACCTGCTCTGGTATGCCGGCCCTGCGACTGATACCGGCGCCGATCCGCAGCACCCGACGCTGTTGCACAGCATCCCGGGCGACATCCGCGTCTTCGACCTGACCGGCGACGGCTGGGAGGGTGAGGAAGGCGACAGCGACTGAGCTTTCTTGATGACAGCCGCGAGGATGTGACCCGCGGAGCGCGGGCGCTGATCGTCTATCCCGAATTCCGGACCCGGGCTGCTGCGCTGATCGACACAGCCGCCCGGCTCGAGGAGGCGCGCGGGCTGGCCTTGGCGATCGGGCTGGAGGTGGTCGATGCCCTGACGATTCCAATCCGCGAAGCACGCGCCGGCACACTTTTCGGCGAAGGGCAGATCCAGAACATCGACATTGCCTGCAATCAGGGCGAAGCCGAACTGGTGATCGTCGATGGCGCGTTGAGCGCGATCCAGCAACGCAATCTTGAGGAAAAGCTGAAGCGCAAAGTGATCGACCGGACCGGGTTGATTCTCGAAATCTTTGGCGAGCGCGCGGCGACGGCCGAAGGCCGCTTGCAGGTTGAACTTGCGCACCTCGATTATCAGGCTGGCCGACTGGTGCGCAGCTGGACCCACCTTGAGCGCCAGCGCGGCGGCTTTGGGTTCCTCGGCGGTCCGGGTGAAACCCAGATCGAGGCCGATCGCCGGATGATCCGTGACCGGATGGCCCGGCTGCGCAAGGAGCTCGACCAGGTCCGCCGAACTCGTGGGCTACATCGCAGCCGCCGCGAAAAGGCACCATGGCCGGTCATCGCGCTGGTCGGTTATACCAATGCCGGGAAATCGACGCTGTTCAACCGCCTGACCGGGGCAGGGGTAATGGCCGAAGACTTGCTGTTTGCCACGCTCGATCCAACCATGCGGCGGATCCGCCTGCCGGGCGTGGACAAGGCGATCCTGTCCGATACGGTTGGGTTCATCTCTGACTTGCCGACGCAGCTGGTGGCGGCCTTCCGCGCGACGCTGGAAGAGGTCACAGCGGCCGATGTGATCGTCCACGTTCGCGATATCGCCAATCCCGACAGTGCGCAGCAAAAGTCCGAGGTGCTGGCTATTTTGGCCGAGCTTGGTCTGATCGAGGAAGAGGGTGCGGCCGCCACGGTGCCGATGGTGGAGGCCTGGAACAAGTGGGATTTGCTCGATCTGGAACGCGCAGGACACTTGCTTGAGCAACTCTCGGCGCAGTCCGACACCGTCATCGTGCCGGTTTCGGCGTTGAATGGAGCGGGTTGCGAAGCTCTGCTTGAAGCCGTCAGCAAATTGCTGACCGCTGGAGCGCGATTGCATAGTTTCGTCTTGCCGGTGAACGATGGGAAGCGCCTGGCCTGGCTTCACGCCCACGGCGAAGTGGTCTGTGAAGAACCTGCGGGTGAAGATGAACGCGGCCCGCTCCGGCGGTTGGAGGTTCGGCTGGAACCGCGCGAGTTAGGTCGGTTTTCGCGGCTCTGAAGTTTTGACCTCAGTCCACAGCGATTCCTGCTGATCAAGCGAAAGCATCGCGAAATCCTGACCGCGCGATACTGCAATGGCCTCCATTGCCTTGAACCGGCGTTCGAATTTCGAATTTGCCGCGCGCAAGGCATCCTCGGCTGGAATGCCATAAGCACGGACCAGGTTGACAGCGGCAAACAGCATGTCTCCGGCTTCTTCGGTTTGGTCTTCCGCAGTTTCGGCTTGAGCCAGTTCGTAGACCTCTTCGGCCAGCTTGGCCGCCGGACCCTGGACGTCGGGCCAATCAAACCCGACCCGCGCAGCCCGTTTCTGGAGCTTTTCGGCCCGTAGCAGCGCGGGCAGGGCAAGGGCAACGCCATCGAGCGCGCCCAGAGCACCCATGGCGCTGCGCTCGTCTGCCTTGAGCTGCTCCCAACGGGTTTCGAGGGATTGGCCACCGTCAGGGCTGTCTGCAAAGATCTGCGGGTGCCGCGCTTCCATCTTGTCGCTGATTGCGGCGGCGACATCAGCGAAAGTGAAGTGTCCGGCTTCTTCAGCGATCCGCGCATGGAATACGACCTGGAGCAGTAAGTCGCCTAGTTCGTCCTTCAATGCCGCGATGTCTTCGCGGGCAATGGCATCGGCAACCTCATAGGCTTCTTCGATCGTGTATGGTGCGATCGTTGCAAAGGTTTGTGCGACATCCCATTCGCAGCCGCGTTGCGGGTCGCGCAAGCGGGCCATGATTGCGAGGAGGCGCTCGAGAGGGGATATGGCTGGTATCGACATTTCAGATCGATAATATATATTATGTTAAATCGAATCAAGGCCAATGAGGCCCCTCATGACTGAAACTGCCCAATAATCATGGTCAGCCCCGCGAGGATCAGCGCCCATATCGCGGCCATTTGAATCTTCTGCTTCGGCCCATGCCCAGCAGCATCCGCGTCCCCCTGAAACGCGCGCCAATTCAATGTCAGCAACGCGATGCCGGAAATGATCGCGACAATTGTCGCAGCCGTCATCATGCCAGAACCTCCAGGCCGTCATAGCCGACCAGCACATGCGGCGGCACTTCGGCCTGCAAGGTGGCATAGTCGAGCGACTTGTCCAGATGTGTCAGGATGCCAGTCTTGGCTCGCACCGCCTCGATCAGCTCGAGCGCCATTGCCAGATGTGCATGAGTTGGATGCGGCTCGCGGCGCAGACAATCCACAACCAACACGTCAACGCCGCTTAAAAGGTCTGTAGTCTCACGGGTGATTGCACTGAAGTCCACGGCATAACCAATTGCTTTCCCGTCAGAATCGAACCGGAACGCCGTAGTCTCACTCGGGCCATGTGGCATCTGGCAATGCCTTACTCCAAACCCAGCGCACATGCGCATCCGGTCGAGCGTATCAAGCTCGATCAGCGTCGGATAACCGTGCTGCCCGGCAAAGGCATAACCAAAGCGGCCGCGCAAAATCCTGGCAATCTCGCTGTGAGCGAAACCCGGAATCGGACCACCCCGGCCATAACGCAGCACCCGCAAGTCATCGATGCCATGGCAATGATCGGCATGTTCATGGGTCCAGAACACGGCGTCGATCCGGTCAATCTGGTTGGCGAGCAACTGGCAGCGAAGGTCGGTTGACGTATCAACCAGCAGCCGTGCTCCAGCGTCGCTCTCGACCATGATCGAAACGCGCGTGCGGCTATTTTTGGGCTCAGCGGGGTCGCATTGCCCCCAGTCATTGCCAACGCGCGGCACCCCGGTGCTGGTTCCGCAGCCCAAAACCAGCAGTTTCATGCCGCTTTGCCAAACAGCTTGAAGAAATTGCGGGTGGTTTGCTCTGCCAGTACTTCAGGCTCCACGCCGCGCAGGCCGGCCACAAACCGCGCCGTATCAGCAGTGAAGGCTGGCTCGCAGACCCGCCCGCGATGCGGCACCGGCGCAAGGAACGGCGCATCGGTTTCAACCAGAATCCTATCCTCAGGCAGTTCAGCTGCTATCGCTTGCAAATCCTTGGCGTTCTTGAATGTTACGATTCCCGAAAGCGAGATCGTTAGCCCTAGGCCTAGCACCTTTTGGGCAAAATCCGGCGAGGCGGTAAAGCAGTGAATCAACGCGGGAAAGCGCCCCTGCTCGATTTCCTGGGCCAGGATTGCAAAGGTATCTTCCTCTGCATTTCGGGTGTGGATGATGATTGGCAGGCCGGTCTGCCTGGCTACGGAAATATGCCGCCTGAACAGGGCCTTCTGCGTCTCACGGTCGGAATGGTCATAGTAGTAGTCGAGACCTGTCTCGCCAATCGCGATAACCTTGTGATGTTCAGTCGCGGCAAGCAGCGCCGCTTCACCCAGATCGGCATGGCCATCGGCCTCGTGCGGATGAATCCCGACAGAGGCCCAGACATCAGGCTCACGCTCGGCTGTTGCGATGACCTGGTCCCACTCGCTTTGCCGGGTTGAAATTGATAGAAATCCGCCGATTCCTGCCTCACGCGCTCGCGCCAGAACGCCCCGTTGGTCCTCAACCAGGCCCTTGTATTCAAGGTGACAGTGCGAATCGATCAGCATCAGGCGGGTTCATCAATGGTGAGTTCAAGCCGGGGAAACAGGCCGACTGGCTGATCCAGTCGAAAGTCACTTTCGGCCAGCGGTGAATACCAGTGCGACTGGATTGCCTGATAGGTACGCAACTCGGGCGCAATGCCCATGGCGTCGAGCAGCTTGCCGGCACTCGCCGGGATGATCGGCAGAATGGCGACCCCCAGCTGCGCAATCGCGATGTAGAGCGTTGCCAGCACGGTTTGCATCCGCGCCGGATCTGTCTTGCGCAGGGTCCACGGGGCTTGCGCATCGATATAGGCGTTACAGGCGAACACTGCGGACATCCATGCCTCGATCCCCTGGCTCAGCGCAAGTGCATCGAACGCTTCTGGCATGTCGATCGATGTGACCCGTCCAACAAGCTCAAACAAAGCGCCATCATCTTGAGTATGATTTGAGATTTCAGCCAGATAGCCGTCACAATTCTTGTAGATTTGAGATAAGGTGCGCTGCGCCAGATTGCCGAAACTGTTGGCCAGTTCGGCGTTGCAGCGGGTGACGATGGCTTCGGCTGAATAGCTGCCATCCTGCCCAAAGCTGACCTCGCGCAGCAGAAAATAGCGGAGCTGATCGACCCCGAAACGTTCCGCCAGTTCCAGCGGGTCGACGACATTGCCGAGCGATTTCGACATCTTCTCGCCGCGGTGGAGCAGGAAGCCATGACCGAAGATCGCGCGTGGCATCGGCAGTCCGGCGCTCTTGAGGAAGGCCGGCCAATAAACCGCGTGGAACCGCACGATGTCCTTGCCAATCAGGTGCAGATTTGCGGGCCAGAACCGCGCAAAATCGCCCTCGCGCTCTGGGAAACCGATTCCGGTCAGATAGGTGGTCAGCGCATCGACCCAGACATACATCACGTGCCCCGGGCTGCCCGGCACCGGCACGCCCCAATCGAAACTGGTCCGGGATACTGACAGATCGCGCAGATCGTTACCCTTGAGGAACGCCAAAACCTCATTGCGGCGGCTGTCCGGCTCAAGAAAACCTGGCGATTCGTTGAGCTGGATCAGGAAGTCACGATATTTTGACAGGCGGAAGAACCAGCTTTCCTCGACCGTCCAGTCGACCGGCGTGCCTTGCGGCGAGAGTTTGATACCCCCCTCCCCGGCGACCAGTTCGTCTTCGGCATAATAGGCCTCATCGCGGACCGAATACCAGCCCTCGTAACGATCGAGGTAAAGGTCGCCGGAGGCCGCCATCGCCTCCCACAAAGCTTGACTCGCGCGATGATGCTGCTCTTCGGTAGTGCGACGAAATGCATCATATTGCACATTCAAAGAATCGCACATCATACGGAAATAGTTTGACATCTCTGTCGCAAACTCAAGCGTATCGCGACCCAACCCGCGCGCGGTCTGGTCCATCTTGAGGCCATGCTCGTCAGATCCGGTGACCAGCCGGACATCCTTGCCCTGCATCCGCTGGAACCGGGCAATCGAGTCCGCAGCGATCGCCTCATAGGCATGGCCGATGTGCGGTTTGCCATTGGGATAGGCGATTGCGGTGGTGATGTAGAAGGGTTCGGCCATGGCCGGGTATGAACTTTCAAAACCGAGGGTCAAGCCACCTCTCTAGGCATGGCGAGCGAGGCCAGCAAGGCTCCGATTTCCATGGCGACCAGGCCGACATCAAAGTTGTAGGTTGGCACCTGCGCGGCGAGCTTGACCAGTTCGTCGTAAGCCGTGATCACCCGCCGGCTGCGCGCAGGCTCGCCCTTGTCCAATTCAGCCGCCACCACCGCGCGAGCCAGATCGAGAGTGGCCTGCAGGCGTTCCCGATCAGGTTTTGTCCCAATCGCATCGGCGAGCGCCCCGCGCAGTGCGAAATGCTCGTCACCCTCAGTCATCAGGCGGACCATCAGCTGGTGGAGCTTGCCCAGATCCAACTCGACGAACCCCAGCGCTGCACCGGGCGAACCTTCGGCAGCGGCAATAGCAGCTGCGCGGGCCGTGCTGTCCGCTTGTGGCGCTGTCTCGCGCAATATTCGGTCAATCTCGGCAGCTTCGAGCGGAGCGAACCGAAGCACCCGGCACCGCGATCGGATCGTTGGCAACAGCCGGCCCGGACGATGCGTGACGAGTAGAAAGAAAGTTCCTTGCGGTGGTTCCTCAAGTGCTTTCAGTAAAGCATTGGCAGCATTTCGTTCCAGATCATCCGCCGGATCGATGATGACCACTCTCCTGCTGCCGAGGGTCGGCCGGGTATGAAGCCGATGGATAAGGGTTCGAATCTCATCGATCGGGATCGAGCGCTTGCGCCGGTAATCCCCGCCATCTTCGCGCTTCTTGGCTTCTTCCTTGTTTTCGGGTGGATGCTCAGGGATCAGGATGTCGGGATGCATTTCAACCGGAGGTTGCGCAGCGCCAGGTTCGGCCACCAATTCTGCCGCTGCAGCGCGCGCGAACAGGCCTTTGCCGAGCCCCTCCAACCCACTGAAAATCCATGCATGATGCATCCGCGGACTGGCCATTGCGCTACGCCATTCGCGCCAGGCCGCGTCCTGTCCGGCCAGAGCAGTCACGCCGCACCCAGCAAGGGTTCAAGCGCTTTCAGGACCGCCATATGAACACTTTGAGCATCACTGTTGCCGTCTATCCGGGCGAAACGGGCGGGTTCCGCATCAGCAATGCGAACGAACGCGGCTGCGACTTTGGCATGATAAGCGTCGTCGCGCCCGCCGATCCGGTCCGCCCCTCCAACATCGCGGGTCGTGGCGCGCTGCCTGGCGATTTCGGGTGTGACTTCGATCAACAAGGTGAGGTCGGGCAACAGGCCGCTGCTCCCAATCCGGTGCAGATCAAGCACTTCACTGTCGGAGAGGCCCCCGCCCCCGCCCTGATAGGCGCGGCTCGAATCAACGTAGCGATCACAGATCACCCATTTGCCCGCCGCGATTGCGGGCCGAATAAGCCGGTCGACATGGTCAGACCGGGCTGCGGCGAACAACAGCGCCTCAGCGCGTGGCTGCCAGCCTTCCCCTTCGGTGCCGAGCAGGAGTGCGCGGATTGATTCGGCGCCGGGTGTCCCGCCCGGTTCGCGGGTAACGACGGAATCGATCCCCTGGGCCGCAAGCGCAGCAGCGAGCAGCCGGGCTTGGGTGCTCTTCCCCGCCCCTTCCCCGCCTTCGAACGCGATGAACTTGCCCTGCATCATGAAAACAGCCCTAGCAGGCCACCAACGATCCTGTCGATTGGCCCGGCTTTGCCGATTGCATGCATGGCGACCAACGGAATCGAGTGGGCAGGCAGTCCTGTGCCGTGAATCTCGAGCGTGGCCACCGGGGCACCTCTGGCAATCGGAGCACGCACCGGGCCGTTGTAGACAATCCTGGCCGTGATGTGCGGCTGAATGTCCCTTCGCACCGCAATCGAATAGGCCCGGGGAACAGCGACATTCACTTGTCGGGCATCGCCATCCTGAACCTTGATGGCCCCGACAATCCAGTCAGGCTGGAGAAATGGGCGGCTGTCGAGCTCAGCGTAACTCCATTCAACAAGCCCCTTTGAGGCCGCCGCCCGGGCGCTTTCATTCGGCGAACGACCAACCACAACCACGACTCTCCGGCCACCGCGTTCCACTGTTCCCAGGAAATTGAAACCGGCTTCAAAAGTGTGCCCGGTCTTGATCCCGTCCGCACCCGGCACCACCCCGGCAAAGGGGTCGTGGCTGATCAATCGTTGCCCGCGCCATTCCATCGCCTGCTTCCCGATATAGCGCCGGTAGAGTTCGGGGTGCTCGATTATCAGGGCACTGGCCAGCTTCACCATGTCCCGCGCGGTAACATAGGTTGCGCCGCGGTCTGGAAAGCCGTTGGGAGTGCCGAAATGGCTGCCTGTCAGACCCAGCACCCTGGCCCGGGCATTCATCGCGCCAACCCAGCCCTCAAGGCTGCCCAGCCCAGCTTCGGCCAGCGCAACCGCGGCATCGTTGGCGGACACGGCAGTCACACCCATAAGCAAATCACCGATCCGCACTTGCTCGTTCGGGCGCAAGTTGAGTGTAGTCCCCTTCCCCGCCCAGCGCCTTGACGTTTCGGGGCGGACGGTGACGAAGGTATCTTCCCGCAGGTGTCCTGCCTTGATCAGGTCGAACGCAACCAAGGCGGTCATTGCCTTGGTCATCGATGCCGGGAGGAAGCGCGCATCAGCCTCGCGCGCAAACAGGGTCTGTCCGGAAGACAGGTCAACCAGCAACGCGATCGGGGCCTGCTGCCGGGAAATCGGATTTGGCGCAATGTCCACGTCAACCGTTCGCGAGCCTGCCATTTCGGATAGCATGACAGCAAGCAGCAGCCCGCATTGGCGATAGTTCAACATCAGTCCCCGCCAGTCATGGCGCAGACGGCAAAACGTCAGTCAGCGCGCTGGATTCGCGCGTCGCTATAGCCTGCACGCCTGACTTTCGCCAAGGCGGCATCCGCATCGATTCTGGTGGCGTAAGGTCCAGTCCGGACGTGCCACAACTTTCCGGCGACGCTAGCCGATCCGCCAACCTTCGATGCTGATGATGTGGCGTTGGCCTTGCTGGAAAAGGCGCCAACTTGTACGAAAAATTTGCCGTTTGTCACCGCCGCAGGTGCCTTGACCGCAGGCAGGGCGGCCTTCGGCGCTGCTTGCGGCTTGGCCACAATTGCAGGGGCCTTGCTATTGGCCTTCGGCGGTTGCTCAACTTTTGGCGGAAGCGAAGCCACTGTCGGCGCGGGTGTCGCTTGCGCATCGGGAGCGGGGCGGACGATACCCTCCTGCCCGTCCAGTTTGCGCATCAGCACGGCCAGCAGCGATTTTGGCGTATCCATCCGCGCAGCGGCAGGCTGGCCCATCCGCAGCGCGGCGCGATCTGGTTCAATCGGGTTCATCCGGCGAACCCTGACCGGCGCTTTTGTCTGACCAACGACGCCAAGTTGCGCGGCAGCGCCGGGCGAAAGCTCGACCAGGCTGCTTCCCCGCATCGGTCCACGCCGTTCGACCCGGACCAATATGGTCTTGCCGGTATCGAGCGCGGTCACTTCAATGTAGCTCGGTAGCGGCAAAGTCCGGTGCGCTGCGGTGACCGACGCGCCGCCGTCCGGTCCGACCGCAGCATAGCCGACTGCATCGTAATTCATCCGGTCTACCGGAGTGAAAGTAACCCCATCGACCACGAACGGCTCGCCAACCACGACAGGATAATCAGCACCCGGACCGCTGGTCGCTGGCTGCGCTATGATTTGTGGTCGGTCGCTGGTCCCCCCGCATCCGGCAACGAGCGTTGCCACCGCCAGCGGCAGCAATTTTTCAACGGGCAATCTCATCTGCAAGCAACCCCACGGATAAAGCGTAGTAGTTCGAGCAGTTGTATTGCAGGATGACCCGATAATTCCCGGTTAAAAGGAAGGCACCTTTTTCCGGACCGTCCGGTTCGAACAACACTGCCATGGTTGAATCGGAGATCTCGGTGCGTGGGGCAATCCCCATGGCGCGCCACTCACCCACCGTTTTCCAGATTGAATGCCGGTTGTGGACCGCCGGACAGCTTGGCGATTCAAGCCTGTTGGTCAGTTGCGATCGGTCAAACCCGCTTGGCAGAGATACGCGCACACCCCACGGTTCTCCCGTGCGCCAACCAGCATCCTTGAAGTAGTTGGCGATCGAAGCGAATGTATCGGCATGGCTATTCCAGATATCGGCCTCGCCGTTGCCATCACCATCGCGCGCAACGCGGAGATAGACCGAGGGCAGAAACTGCGGATTCCCGAAGGCCCCGGCCCAGCTGCCCAACATCCGGTGGCGCGGCACCCCGCGATCAGCCATTTTCATCAACGCAATCAGCTCGCCCTCAAACAATTCGCGGCGGCGACCTTCATAGGCCAGCGTGGCAAGCGACCGGGCCAGGTCGAAATCGCCTTTGACCTTGCCGTAAAAGGTTTCTTTCCCCCAGATCGCGATGATCATCTTGCGAGGGACACCATACTGCGCTTCGATCCGGCCCAGCAATTCCCAGTTTTCTGCAGCGGCAGAGCGGCCGCCATTGATCCGGGCAGCGCCAATATGACGAGCGTAATAGGCCCAGAATGCCGGCGGTGACCCGGGTGTTGAACCAGGCTGCGCCCGGTCCAGCGAGACCACTTTGGGATTGTAGGTCAGTCCATTGGTAATCGCATCGATTGCCTGCTGCCTCACCCCTTCTCCGCGCGCTTTTGCGCCAACGAGTTGCAGGTAACCCTGAAACCCGACTGGCCCATCAACGGGTCCAGGCAACGTCTGGATGACCGGCACGGCAATGCCCTGGGCAGTCAGCATCGCAGGAGGCGCTGACACCAGCGCCACCGTTATGCCCAGCGGCGCTGCAAATCGGATTACGCGTAATAGGTCCATGAAATTATCTTGCCACAGGCGAGTTGATTCGGGAAACGCAATGGGGGTGACAAGCCCGCGCTTTGTCGCTAGCGGCGCGCTATTGGACAGGTGGCCGAGTGGTTTAAGGCAGCGGTCTTGAAAACCGCCGTGGGTGCAAGCTCACCGTGGGTTCGAATCCCACCCTGTCCGCCAAATCTCTGGCACATTTTCAAAGTGTGGTTAACGACGTTTGGCATGTTTTGCCTTCAATCGACGAAAAGGCTGCGGTTTATCCCGGAATTCTGCAAATCGGCCGCTGGCTGGTCGCAGTTAACAACCGGCACGGCCCTGGTTAATCCAGCCTGACAGACCAGTTTGATTCACCACTTTTGGTTACCTTTTGGCAAGATTCACGGCTCTATTCAAAAAGCATGGAATCGCTCGCAACCGCCCCCCTGAAATGTGTGCCGTCAGAACAGGTCCGCAGCGCCAATCGCGCGCTGCTCGCCTTGCACTGTGAAGTGCGGCAAGGCACCCGGCCGTGGCAATCAGTTCTGCTGGAAGACCTATCGGCGACCGGGTTTCGGATTACTGGTCTGGCCTATGCTGATCAGACCAAAGAACTCTCGATCAGAATTCCCCGAATGCAGCTCCTGTCAGCGCGACTGTGCTGGATTATCGGTCCGATGGTCGGCTGCGAATTCACCAACCCGCTGCACATTGCGGTGTTTGATCATCTGGTGAAATCGCTGCGCTGAGATATCAGCAATCAGATATGGATCGCGCGGCCGTAGGCGGCCAGAACCGATTCATGCATCATTTCCGATAGCGTCGGGTGAGGGAAGACCGTGGCCATCAGCTCGACCTCGGTGGTTTCCAGCGTCTTGCCGACGACATAGCCCTGAATCAGCTCGGTCACTTCCGCCCCGATCATATGCGCGCCCAGCAGCTCGCCGGTCTTGGCATCAAACACGGTCTTGATGAAGCCCTCGGCCTCGCCCAGCGCGATTGCCTTGCCGTTGCCGATGAACGGGAAAGTCCCGGCCTTGACCGCAAAACCGGCTTCCTTGGCTTTGGCCTCGGTCAGCCCGACGGAGGCGATTTGCGGGTGGCAATAGGTGCAGCCGGGGATATTGCCACGATCCATCGCGTGGGGGTGGACCTCCTTGTTGCCAAGTTCCTTGGCGATGCTTTCCGCCGCGATCACGCCTTCGTGGCTGGCCTTGTGGGCGAGCCATGGCCCCGGCGTGACATCGCCGATCGCCCAGACGCCCGGCACATTGGTGCGGCCGTAATCGTCGATGGCAATGATCCCGCGTTCTGCTTTGATACCAAGTGCTTCGAGGCCAATATTCTCGGTATTTGGAGCAATTCCAACCGCGACGATCACGTGGCTGAAATCCGAAGTTGTGACCTTTCCATCCTTGCCCTTGATCGCAGCCTTGATACCGGTTGCGGTAACATCGACCTTTTCGACCCCGGCCCCGGTCAGGATCGTCATGCCCTGTTTCTTGAGCGCCTTTTCGAGGAAAGCCGAAACGTCGGCATCTTCGACCGGCACGATCCGGTCCATCATCTCGACCACAGTCACTTCGCTGCCCATGTCGTTGTAAAAGCTTGCGAACTCGATCCCGATCGCGCCGCTGCCGATCACCAGCAGCTTGCTGGGCATTTCCTTGGGCGTCATCGCGTGGCGATAGGTCCAGACGCGCTCGCCATCGGCCTTGGCAAACGGCAAATCGCGCGCCCGCGCGCCGGTCGCGACGATGATGTGCTTGGCTGAAAGCTTTTCAGTGCCCTTCTCGACATTGACCTCGAGCTTGCCCGGTGCGGTCAGCTTGCCCTCACCCATGTGCACCGTGATCTTGTTTTTTTTCATCAGGTGCGTAACGCCCTGGTTGAGCTGCTTGGCCACCCCGCGGCTGCGCGCGACAACGGCGGTCAGATCGGCGCTGATCTTTTCAGCGGCGAGGCCATAGTCCTTGGCGTGCTGCATATAGTGAAATATCTCGGCCGAGCGCAGCAGCGCCTTGGTCGGGATGCACCCCCAATTGAGGCAGATCCCGCCAAGGTTCTCGCGCTCGACAATCGCGACCTTCAGCCCAAGCTGCGCCGCGCGGATGGCGGCGACATAGCCGCCGGGTCCGGAACCGAGGACGATGAGGTCGTATTGATCAGTCATCTTTGGACATCTTTCTGGTCGCGGACTTCTTCACCGGAGCACGCTTCTCTGTAGTTGTCGATTTCAGTGCATTCGGCTGAGAAGAGAGCCAGTAACCCGCTGCCAGCCCGGACATTGCGGCAAACGCATTTGCGATGGACGCCCAAATCGACTGATTTTGATTCAATTTCGATACCTCTTCGCATACTTCACTTAATTCATGCTCATCGGTCGAAGATTTTACTTCTAACCGTTTGAGCTCTTCTCTCAGTTTGGTGATTTCTGCTGAAAAATCTGAATTTTTGCTATAGGATTGAAACAAATCAATTCTGATTTTTATTATTTCAATCGATAAATTTGATTGAACAAAATTTAACTCCAGACTGTTACATCTTTCTCGTTGAATTTCTATTTTTTGCCTATTCGTCTCGATCAAAATCGTAAAGCACAACCAAAGTCCAAACGTTACTAGCCAAACTGCTCCATTGCGATTCAAGCCACCAACCCCAGCGGCATTTCGACCAGCGCCTTGAACGCCTGCATCAGTTGCGCGCCGTCCGCGCCGTCGATGGCGCGGTGGTCGAAGCTGCCGGTGGCGCTCATCACGGTGGCGACGCTGAGCGCGCCGTCGACCACATAGGGCCGCGGCTCGCCTGCGCCGATGGCCATGATCATCCCCTGCGGCGGGTTGATGACGGCTTCGAACTGCTTGATCCCAAACATCCCCATGTTGGAGAGGCTGGCGGTGCCGCCCTGGAACT
>CALMBN010000095.1 GCA_937860195.1 uncultured Novosphingobium sp. | reverse complement strand
TCGGGCCCTGGCGCGGGATCGTTGCTCCAGTGCGCGGGTTTTTTGAATCCGAATGGCCGCTTTGTTGCGCGTTTGGTCATGACCCAGCCAGTGTTTGCCACAGCAGGATCAATCCGCATGCGAGCAGCACCAGCATGGTCCCCATCGCTCCGGCAAACCGGCTCCACTTCATCAGGTGATCGGGGTCGAGGCTGAAGGGATGGATCAGCCGTGCCGCGACCAACGCTCCGCCCAGGCCGTGCAGCCAACTCTTTGGCGCACCGTTGAGCTCGATCAGCGCCACGAGAACAAGGATCAATGGCACGAATTCGACGAAATTCATGTGCCGCCGCATCACGGTGAGCAGGCCCTTGTCGCCGCCATCGCCAAGTGAAATGCCGCTTTTCCCGCGCACCTGGCCTACGCCAGCGGCTAGCGCAAAACAGATCAGCGCGAGAATTCCAGCGTAGAGACTGGTCGCAATTACCATGGTTCCCCTCCCAAATCTCGTGATTGTGCCACAAGGTTATGCCGCCCCGCCTGTTCGGGCAAGCATTTCTCCCCTAGGGCCGCCCGATGGACATCCCCGGCTTTCCCGCGCGCAAGGGTGCGCTCAAACTTCTCGATGCAGTGCTGCGGCGCGGCGAAACGCTAGATCAGGCCGCCAACAATGCGTTGCAGGGTATTGTCAGCGGGCCTGACCGGGCACTGGCACGGGCTTTGGCGGGTGAGGCGCTGCGCTGGCTGGTCGATCTGGACGCTTTGATCGACAGCGCGACCAAGCAGGCGCTTCCCGATGATGCCAAGCCCCGGATGGCGCTGCGACTGATGCTGGCGGGCTGGCTGCGGCTTGAAACGCCTCCGCACGCGGTGATCGCGACCGGGCTGGAACTGCTCAGCGGCGGGCCGCGGCGGCTGGCCCACGGAGTGTTTTCGGCACTGGTACGGCAGGATGTGAAGCTGCCGCCGGCACCGACCCTGCCGGATGCCGCAGTTGGCCGGTGGGGTGATCGGGCCGCTGCGATTGCTGTTGGTCTGCCAGTGCCGCCGCCGCTTGACCTGACCCTGCGCGATCCTGCTGGGTCGGCATCGTGGGCCGAGCGACTGGGCGGCATCTCGCTCATGACTGGACACATCCGCTTGCCGCGCGGGACGGCAGTAGAGAACCTTGAGGGTTTCAACGAGGGCGCCTGGTGGGTCCAGGACCTCGCCGCCAGCCTGCCCGCGCGGCTGCTGGGGGCGGGAGCAGGCAGGCGGGTGCTTGATCTCTGCGCTGCGCCTGGCGGCAAGACCATGCACCTCGCGAGCGCCGGTTGGCAGGTCACGGCAATAGACAGCAGCGCCAGGCGGCTCGAACGGATGCAGGCCAATCTTGATCGGACCGGCACGGTGGCCGAACTGGTACAGGCCGATGCCATGATCTGGCAGCCCGCTGAGCCGTTCGATGCCGTGCTGCTCGACGCGCCCTGCACCGCAACTGGGACCTGCCGCCGGCATCCCGACGTGCTCCACCGGATCGGCCCGCGCCAGATTGCAGAGCTGGCGGAATTGCAGGCGGCGCTGCTCGATCGGGCCGTTGGTTGGGTGAAACCGGGCGGCCAGCTGGTCTATGCGGTCTGTTCGCTTGAGCCCGAAGAGGGTGAGCGCCAAGCCGCGCAGGTGCCGCTTACACCTGATCCAATCCGCGCGGAGGAACTTCCCGCTGGTCTTTCACCCTCTGCCGATGGCTGGCTTCGGACCGATCCCGGCATGCTGGCTGACGCAGGCGGCTTGGACGGTTTCTTCGTGGCGAGGTGGCGGCACGATTAACCGAATTTTTCGGGCAAGCCCGTAAACTCGTGATCGATGACTGACCGCGTTGCAATAAACTCACCACAGCGGATCGCCCAATTGGACGGGCTTCGCGGGCTTGCAGCGTGCGTGGTCGCGCTGCTGTTCCACGCTCGCTTGCTGTATGGTGACGTGCCCAACCCGTTTGAAGGCGTGCCAGTGATCGGCTGGTTCCAAGTCTACGGTTGGGCCTTTGTTGATCTGTTTTTCGTGCTGTCAGGCGTGGTGTTTGCGCAGACCTATCTTGATGGCTGGCAGCTGCGGCGCGGGACCACTGCCGGACAATTTGTGCTCGCCCGGATCGCGCGATTGTGGCCATTGCACCTCGCTGTTCTGGCCTTCACCGTGCTGCTGTTGCGGACCGATCCGGATACCACGCCGGGCAATGTCACGCTAGCGGCACTGATGCTGCAAGCCGCGATCCAAAACCCGACCGAGGTGCTCAACGGACCGGCCTGGTCGCTGTCGGTTGAGATATTCGCGTACGCCGTGTTCCTTGCAGCCGCATTAGCCCGCCCAGCACTGTTCAAGGCGGTAGCCGTGGCAGCGATCCTTTATGGCGCAATTGCAGTTGCAGCCAATGGCGTGTGGGGTGCGCTCCTGGGGCGAGGATTGATGGGCTTTTTTGTCGGGGTTCTGGTCCTCCGCAACCTCGATATTTTGCGCCGGACTCCCGTTTGGCTGTTGGTCCCGGTTGCCCTGATCCCAGCGTTCTTGCCGCCGGACGGGGCATGGTTGATCGCGACAACACTGCTGGCCTGGCCGGCGTTGATTGTGCTGTCGTTGCGGCAGGCTTGGCTGGCCGCCTCCGCGATGGTCTGGCTGGGGGGCCGCAGTTATGCTGTCTATTTACTTCACGTCCCGGTCTATACCTTGCTCGGCAATCTTGGCATGCAGGCGGGGGCGAGCAGCACCGCTGGCTGGCTGGCGATTACCGGCGCGGCCTGGCTGCTGATCCTGTTGCTGGCAAACATCGCTTACCTGCGGCTGGAACGTCCGGCCCAGGCCGCGATCCGCAGCTGGGCCGAGCGCGCCAGTCCGGCACTCGCCTAACCCTTCAACCTCTCGGCAAACCGCTTCTGCAGCTTTGCCAGCTTGGGTGGGATTACGGCGAGGCAATAGGGATTCCGCTGGCCTTCGCCATTCCAGTATTCCTGGTGATAGTCTTCAGCCGGATACCACACGGCCGGGCCTTCGATTGTGGTCACCGCGCCGTCGCCGTGGCCCGTGTTCCAGCGCGCAATTCCAGCTTCGCAAGCCGCGCGCTGCACCTCATCCAGCGGAAACAGGGCCGAGCGGTATTGCGTGCCGACATCGTTCCCCTGCCGGTTGAGCTGGCTGGGATCATGGGTTTCCATATGAATATCGAGCAGATCGTCGAACGACAGGACACTTTCGTCGAATACAATCCGGATCGCTTCGGCATGGCCGGTGCCGCCCGAACAGACCGCCTTGTATGTCGGGTTTGCAATCGACCCACCGATATAGCCGCTCTCAACCGCGCTGACCCCGGCAATTGAGCGGAATACTGCCTCCGTGCACCAGAAACACCCGCCTGCGAAAATTGCCTGTGCCATGCTTGATCCTTTTGTTTCAGGGCACAGATAGGCATTCGGCCCCGCCTTGTCATCGGTTGCGCAGCGACTAGGTTGCGCCAAACATAAACCCGGAGAGTCCTTCATGCGCCGCATCCTGTTGCCAATTCTTGCCCTCGCCGTAGCCGCCCCGGCGCTGATCGCCGTACCCGCCGCGTCGAAACAGGCCTCCAGCAAGATCAACGCGGAGCTTGCTGCCGCAGTCGCCAACCCGCTGCGTGACAAGGACCGCGCCCGCGATGTCTATCGCCGCCCCGCTGAGACTCTGGCTTTCTTCCAGATCGCCCCGGATATGAAAGTCGGTGAATATGCCCCCGGCGGGGAGTGGTATTCGCGCCTGCTCGGCCTTTATCTCGGCCCCAAGGGCAAACTGGTCGGGCTCTATTTTGATCCCGGCTCAGGCCCGTTCAACGAAACCCAGCAAAAGGGTATCCGCGATGGCGCGGCCAAGTATCCGGCTGATATTGCAGGCTGGTCGGGCCTCCCGGCGGATCGGTTTGCGGCCTATACCCTCGATGCCGTGCCCGCAGCCGAGAAGGGCACGTTTGACCGCATTCTGGTGATGCGGATGATGCACAACCTGCTGCGCTGGAACATCGCCGACCGCGAAATCAAGACGATGCGCGATCTCCTGAAGCCCGGCGGGATGATCGGGATCGAGCAGCACCGCGCCCGGCCCAATGCGCCCTACAGCTACACTGACGGCAACAAGGGCTATCTGCGTGAGAAGGACGTGATTGCATTCATGGAGCTCAACGGCTTCGAATATGTCGGCAGCAGCAAGGCGAATGCCAACCCGAAGGATCCGGCCAATTGGCCGAACGGGGTCTGGACCCTGCCGCCCGCACTGCGCGATGCGAAGGACGAGGACAAGCCGCGGCTCAATGCGATTGGCGAGTCCGACCGGATGACCCTGCTTTTCCGCAAGCGGGCTTGATTGTCGGCGCTGCTTTTCCGCAAGCGCATGTGATGATAGGGCGGCGGCATGAGCAGTCTCACCGTCGCCGCCCTCCAGCTCCCGCTTGGTTCGCCAATTGAGGCGCAGAATATCGCTGCGGTCTCAAAGCTGGTAGAGGAAGCCGCCGCGAGCGGTGCGCAGCTGATCCTGCCGCCTGAGCTGTTTTCCGGCCCCTATTTCTGCAAGGTAGAGGATGAAGCGCTGTTCGCGCTGGCCCGGCCCACGGCAGAACATCCTTCGGTCCGGGCGATGCAGACGCTCGCCGCGAGGCACAAGGTTGCGATCCCGACCAGTTTTTTTGAGCGCGACGGGCAGCACTATTACAATACCATGGCGATGATCGGCCCCGATGGCGCTATTCAGGGCACTTACCGCAAGAGCCACATCCCCGATGGGCCGGGCTATGAGGAAAAGTACTATTTCCGCCCCGGCAACGATGGCTTCAAGGTCTGGGATCTGTTCGGCCACAAGATCGGCGTGGGGATCTGCTGGGACCAGTGGTACCCCGAATGCGCACGCGTGATGGCACTGCTGGGAGCAGAGCTGCTGCTCTATCCCACCGCGATCGGCACCGAACCATACGATGCCGAGCTTGACACCAGCCGGATGTGGCGGAGGGCGATGCAGGGCCATGCGGTGTCAAACTGCGTGCCAGTGGTGGCCGCGAACCGAACCGGAACCGAGGACGGACAACGCTTTTACGGCCACTCGTTCATTGCCGACGAATGGGGCGATCTGGTCGCGGAATACGGTGACAAGGAAAGCGGCGTGCTGGTTGCCGAACTCGATCTGGATCGCGCAGCGCGGCACCGGGCCGGAATGGGTTTTTTCCGCGATCGCCGTCCGCAGCTCTATGGCCGGATCGCGCAGGACATCTAGGCCGTGAAACAACGCTATCTGATCGCGCTGGGGTCCAATCGGCGCCACCATCGCCACCGCGCGCCCGCGCAGGTCTTGCGGGCCGCGCTGAAGACCATGAAGCGTGAGGGATTGAAGGTCCGCGCGACTTCGCCAGTGCTGCACTCAGCCCCAATCGGGCCTTCGATGCGGCGCTATGCCAATGGTGCCGCGCTGATCGAATGCAAGCTCGTGCCCGAGAAGTTGCTCGAACTGCTCAAGGTCATCGAGCGCCAATTCGGTCGCCGCCCCGGCGGGCAGCGCTGGGGCAGCCGGGTGCTCGATCTTGATATTGTGCTGTGGAGCGGCGGGCCGTGGTCATCGCCGGGACTGACGATCCCGCATACCGAGTTCCGCAACCGTGCGTTCGTTCTGCGTCCCGCACTGGCGATTGCGCCCGCGTGGCGCGACCCGCTGAGCGGACTTTCGCTTCGCCAGCTTCACACCCGCTTGACCCGGCCCCGCCCCATCCCTAGGTGACCATTCCGTGGTGCGGGCCCTTAGCTCAGTCGGTAGAGCAACTGACTTTTAATCAGTAGGTCGCTGGTTCGAACCCAGCAGGGCTCACCACGTTTTTCGATCTTCGAGAATAAGCTCGGAAGCCCGCTGGGCGGTGGCGATGGCCGGGCCATTGGTATTGCCGGAAACTGGCTTGGGCATGATCGAGCAATCGACGACCCGGAGGCCTTCGACCCCATGGACCCGGCAGCGGGCATCGGTCACCGATGTGGCCGGATCATTGCCCATCGAACAGGTGCCGGTGCCGTGGAGGCCACATTCGGTCAGTTTGCGAACTTCGTCGATCAGTGCGGTCTCATCCTGCACGGCTGCGCCGGGCATCCGTTCCGCACCGATGTATGGCGCAAGGGCGGGCATGGCGGCGAGTTTGCGGAACAGCTTGAACAGTTCGAGCGCCTTGCCCTGATCGAAGGGATCGCTCCACATTTTCGGGTCTACCAGCGGCGCGGTGCGGAAATCGGGCGAGGTCAGTGATACGGTGCCGCGGCTACGCGGGCGCAGGTGATAGCCGGAAAAGGTCAGGCCGGGCTTGTCGGTCAGCGGGCTGCCGGGGCGTTCGGCCATTTCATTGATTGTGCGCATCGCAAAGGGCGCAGCGGCAATCTGGAAGTCGGGCCAGTCGGAGCGGCCTTCGCTTGAGATCAACCCGGTTAGCGGCATACCGACGCGGGCGAGTGGCCCGGTGCGGGTCAGGAAATAGTGCAAGGCGTTCCGAGTGAGCCGCCAGCCGACGAACTCGCGATTGGTGCCGGGATGATTGTGAAGATCGAATGAGACACCCATTTTCTGGTGATCGGCAAAGTTCTGGCCGACTGCGGGGAGGTCGCGCTGCACTTCAATACCAACGCCTTGCAATGCAGCGCCAGGGCCGATTCCGGACAATTGCAGCAACTGAGGCGAACCATAGACCCCGGCGCAAAGAACCACTTCGCGCGCAGCAAAGGACACCTCCTGCCCATCGCGCTCGCAGATCACCCCGGTGGCGCGACTCTGATCAAGCGTGATCCGCTTGACCGCGCAGTGGGTCAGGATGGTCAGATTGGGCCGGTTGCGGACCGGTTTGACGAAAGCCTCAAAGGTCGATTGCCGCTGGCCCTTGCGGTCCACGGTATACTGCGAGCGGCCAACCCCGGTAGTCCCCGGCGCGGTGATATCGGCCACGCGCGGCATCCCGCCTTGCTCGAACGCTGCGATCAATGCGTCAAACACCGGGCCGCTATAGGTCGATGGGGTGATCTGCTGTTCACCGCCATGGCCCCGTGCAGCATGAGCGCCGGGATCGCGGTAGCTTTCGGTCTGCGCGATACAGCGGGCCATTTCTTCCCAGCCCCACCCAGGCAAGCCCCAGCCGTCATAATCGGCAGACATCCCGGGCAGATACCAGGTGCCGTTAATCGCCGAGCTGCCGCCCAAACCCCGGCCGTAGGCATGCATTTCCTTGCGCCGGCCAGGCTGCTGGGTGACCGGAAAGCTGCGGAAATAGGCTGGATTGCCCATGATCTTGACGAATCCACCGGCCATTTTGATGAACGGATGCTGATTGCTTCCGCCGTCTTCGATCAGCAGTACGCGCAGCGAGGGATTTGCGCTGAGCCGGTTGGCCAGCACACACCCGGCAGACCCCGCGCCGACGATGATGTAATCGAATTGGCCCAACCCAAAAACCTCCTGCCAAACAAGCGTATTCTAGAACCTGAGTTCGGATTTTTTCAACACGAGGCTTGACCTGCTGTCAAGTGCCAATTAGAAACATCATTCTAATTAAGCGCAGGAGAGTGCAATGCTGCCGGTTGAGCGGGTGATCGGGGAAGAGGGGCTGAGCGCGACGGCGGATGGGCTGCGGCTCGCGATGCGGTTGCCGTGGTATCGATCCCTGCCATTCTCGACGGTTGAGATTGCTGATCTGGCGATCGATGGCGTTCCGGTCGATCTTGGTATGGCGCTGGTCGAGTATGATGGCCAGTCTTGGCCGCTGGCCGCAATGGGCGAGCAGACCAATGCCTTCTGGTTCGTCCGTGACTCAGCGTTTCTATATTTGCCTGGAGTCATTCTGACGCCCGGCAGCGAGCATACGGTTGCGCTGACGATCAATGTCAATCCGCCCTATATTCCCGGCATGAAGCGCGCCAATCCGCAGACGCAGTTGTTGCGCGCCGCCTGAAGGACCAGACCCATGACCACCACCGCAGGCGCGCAAGTTGGCGTCACACTCTATTCCTTCACCAACCCATGGCTGACCCGTCAGTTTGACCTTGAAGGCTTGTTGCGCGAAGTTTCCCGCCGCGGGATGGGGCCGAATATCGAGATCATAGGGTTTCAGAGCTTCAAGGAATTCCCCGACATTTCGGATGCATTCGCGGAAAAGTTCAAGGAACTGATGACGGAGATCGGCCTTAACCCGGTGTCCTGTGCGATCAATTCCGACCGGTTTCTCAAGCCCGGTCAGCAGCCGATCGACGATGCTTCGCTGATCGAATATCACAAGCGTCAGCTCCGCAGCGCCAAAAAAATGGGTTTCTCGCTGGTCCGTTATCAATTCGCCCTGCCGGTCGAACTGTTGCCGCAAATTGCGCCCTATGCCGAGGAGCTGGATATCCGGATGGGAGTAGAAGTTCACGCGCCGATGTGGGCCGGACATCCAGCGGTGCAGGCCTATGGCGAAATGTATGACAAGCTTGATACCCCCTATTTGGGCTGGATCCCCGATTTCGGCGGCACTGCCAGCCGGATCCCCGAATCGATGCTGGATGCTGCTCGGGCAGCGGGGGCCAGGGAAGGCCTGCTTGACCGGCTGAAAGAGGTCTGGCTCGAGCCGGGGATGAGCCACGAAAAGGCCGGACGCTTGCGCGAATGGGCACTGGCCGAGGGCCACGCCCCGGCCCATATTCAGGCTGCCAGTCTGGCGTTTTTCATCCTTGCCAACAACGATCCCAAATCATGGGCCGCGCTGGTTGACCGGACGATCCACATCCATGGCAAGTTCTATGGCATGGGTGCGGACGGGCAAGAGGAAGCGATCGATTACGGCACGATCCTCCCGCTGTTCCGCGACGGCGGGTTTGCGGGCACCATGGTCAGCGAATGGGAAGGCCACGCCTATTCGGCCGACGATGGGTTCGAGCAGGTTGAAGCCCATCAAGCGATGTGCCGACAGATATTCGCAGGCTAATGCGTTGCTGACTTTGCACTGAATCGCGTAGCCCCTCCCCAACGGGGAACGGGGAAATGTGACGAAATCACTGGGATCTGGCCTCAGTCAGCCCGTAGGTAGGCAAGAGTCATCCGGCCCAGTTCGCGCTTGAGCAGGTTCCAGTCGTAATCGTGCGCGGATTCGCCTGTCGAGCCGAGGCTGAGTTGGCGGGCCAGTGTCGCAAAGATGATGTGAAATGCCGACTTGGCCTTGACCTTGTGGTCCTTGCCGCCAAATTCGTCAGCGTGGGCCAACATGGCATTGGTGCAGATCGTCTCGGCCCGCTGTGCATGCTGCTTGCCGGGCGCCTGAACCAGCGGATCAAAGGCCGCGCGCTCCATCGCCATCCGCAAAAGCGGAGCGTGGCGATGAAGGATCTCGGCATAGGTCTCGACATAATCCGGTACGAACTTCGTCAGCGACTTGCACTCACCGTCCAGCTTTTCGAGCATATCGGCTTCTTCTTTGGCCAGGGCATCGAGCGCGTCGGCGATCACGCCGCGCACGAGGTTGTCCTTGCTTTCGAAGCGCAAATAGATCGATCCGATTGAAACCTGCCCGCGTTCGCTCACTTCCTGCAAAGTGAACTCCTCGCTCCCGCGCTCCAGCATCAACTCGGTTGCGGCCACCAGCATGCGTTTGAGCGAGGCTTTCGACCGGCCCTGTTGCGGCTTGCGGCTGACATCCTCAACCGCGAATGCCGAGGTCGCTTCTTGCTTTCTCAATCCACGCACCATGGCCCAACCTTGCTCCGGAAATGCTCTACTCAAGCGCAGTTAGACTGCGTTTGGTTTTCAAACTACGCAAACCTGACTGTTTTCCGCAGGTCATGCCCGCTTCCCCAGCGCAAGTGCCGCAAGAGCCAGCGCGCTTGCGCCCAGGCCGACCAATCCCGCAACTATGAACGCGCTCTGCATTGACCCGGCCCGCGCGGCAATTGTCCCTACGATCATCGGCGAAATCGCCTGCCCAAAAAAGAACGCACTGGTCCAGATGCCCATTCCGCGGCCGCGGTGGGTAAAGCCGAACTTGGTCTGAGCCCAAGCGATCAGGGCCGGCACAGCCATTCCGGCCCCGGTTTGCTGAACCGCGAGCGCGAGCTGCATCGAGCGCACGGTGTCGGCAAATCCGATGCCCGCCAGTCCGACCCCGAACAAGCCGAACATGATCGCAAGCTGCACCGGGCTGCCGAACCGCGAGGCGAGCCTGAACACCAGCGCTCCGGCTAGGATGAAATAGGCCGGGATCGCGGTGACCTTGCTGACATCCATCGGTTTGGAGACTCCGATCTCTTTCCAGGTGATCGAGCCGTTGACGATGAACACATAGTAGAGGATCGAGGCGAACAGTGTCACCGCAGCGACGATTGCGGTTTCCTTCCACGGGAACGGTCCCGATTCTGCGGCCGGCGTGTCTGCCGTTTGGCGGAGCTCTGGCGGCTTGGGTTCGAACAGGAACAAGTACATCGCGACGAAGACCGGAAAGGCGATCAGATAGACAAGGAATCCGCCATTCCAGCGCACCGCTGCCGCACCGCTGACCAGAAAGAATACAGCTGGCTGCAGCGCCGGGCCGAGGAAGCCCTGCAACATCAGCCAATTGCGCCTTCCGCTATCGTCCCAATAGTCGGCGATCAGGGTGTTTGTGATGGTCAGGATCCCGGCCTCGCACACCCCGAGCAGGATCCGGGTGGCGAAGATCTGGTCGAGATCGTCGAGAAAGAACGGCAGGGTTCCGACGATCCCGTAAAAAAACGTGCACCATAGCAGCAGCTTGCGCCGTCCAAAGCGGTCGACAAAGAAACCTGCGAAAGGTGCAAGGACCGCAATTGCATAGCCCGGCGCGGTGACCATCGATGGAACTTTTATCGCCGCATTTGGCTCTGCAGAGAAATGCCCGATCATCGACCCGACAATCGGAAACATCGCGATAATCGCGAAGACCGGAAGAAACGCCGCGATGACCATGGTTAAGCCTTGCGGCTTCAGCGTGAGTTCGCGAAAGAAAGCTGCGATTCTGTGCATGACCGCTCCCACTCGCCACCCGATCGTGGCTTGACCGGAGCGCACTTAGCAAACTAGAACAACGGTTACAAATAGAACCTTGCGGGAGTGGAAAATGCGGCGTTTGAGGATGGGCATGATCGGGGGCGGACCGGGCAGCTTTATCGGCCCGATCCACCGCATCGCTGCTGAACTTGACCGCGAGATCGAACTTGTCGCCGGTTGTTTTTCCAGTTCGCCCGAGCGCAGTCGCATGGCGGGGGAAGGATATCGGATTGATCCGACGCGGGCCTATCCCAGTCTCGATACGATGTTCGCTGCGGAAAAAGTGCGCGCGGACGGGATCGATTTCGTCTGCGTGGTCAGCCCCAATCACCACCACTTGCCAGCTGCCCGCGCCGCGCTCGCCGCCGGATTGCCAGTGATCAGCGACAAGCCCGCCACGTCGACTCTCGCCGAAGCGCGCGAACTGGTCGGCCATGTCAAGGCCGCCGGGCTGCCTTATGGCCTGACCCACACCTATTCGGGTTATCCGCTGGTGCGCGAGGCGCGCGCGCGGATCGCGGCGGGTGCGCTTGGCCGGGTGCGCAAGGTTGTGGTCGAATACCCGCAAGGCTGGTTGGCCGGCGAAGCTGCGGGCAAGCAGGCCGAATGGCGCACTGATCCAACCAAGTCCGGCCCGGGTGGATGCATCGGTGATATCGGAACCCATGCGTTTCAGCTCGCCGAATTCGTCACCGGGCTGAAAGTAACCGAGCTGCTGGCCGATCTTGGCGCGGTGGTGCCGGGCCGGCTGGTCGATGACGATTGCTCGGTGTTTCTTCGGTTTGAAAACGGTGCGCGCGGCGTGCTGCTGGCCAGCCAGATCGAGGTTGGCGAAATGAACGGGCTGCGCATTCGGGTTTACGGGGAAACCGGAGGCCTGATCTGGAAGCAGGAAGCGCCCAATTCGTTGACTATAAACACCATCGACGGGCGGACCGAGATTGTCCACGCGGGCGGATCTCAGCTTGGCCCCGATGCCGTCAGCCGGACCCGCACCCCGACCGGCCACCCCGAAGGCTACCTCGAAGCCTTCGCCAACATCTACCGCGATTTCGCTGCCGTGCTGCGCGGTGAGCGCGCGCCGTTGCTTCCCGGAATCGAGGACGCGCTGCGCGGGATGACCTTTATCGACACCGCCGTTGCCGCCAGCCGCGACAGGTCCGGCTGGGTGCCGCTGACAGTTTGAGAGGACCGAAACCATGAAGACCATCAAAGGCCCGGCGATCTTTCTCGCCCAGTTTGCTGGCAGCGAGGCCCCGTTCAACAGCCTTGAAACCATCGCTGACTGGGCGGCGGGGCATGGCTACAAGGGTATCCAGATTCCAAGCTGGGAGGCCGGATTGTTCGATCTCGCCAAGGCTGCCGAGAGCCAGACCTATTGCGACGAGATCACCGGGATGCTGGCGGGAAAAGGCCTTAGCGTGACCGAGCTTTCGACCCACCTGCAAGGCCAGCTGGTTGCAGTCCATCCAGCCTATGACGCGCAATTCGATGGCTTCGCGCCAACGCAAGTTCATGGCAACCCGGCGGCGCGACAATCGTGGGCGGTCGAACAGATGACCCTTGCCGCCAAGGCCAGCCGCCGTCTGGGCCTGAACGCCCACGCCAGCTTTCCGGGCGCGCTGGCCTGGCCGTATTTCTATCCCTGGCCCGCGCGGCCCGCTGGCCTGGTCGAGGATGCCTTCGACGAGCTGGCGCGGCGCTGGAAACCGATCCTCGACGTGTTCGATGAGAACGGGGTCGACGTGGCATACGAAATCCATCCGGGCGAGGATCTCCACGACGGCGTGACTTTCGAGATGTTTCTCGAGCGGGTCGGCGGCCACCCGCGGGCAAATATCCTTTACGATCCCAGCCATTTCGTGCTGCAACAGCTCGACTATCTGGCCTTCATCGATATCTACAAGGACCGGATCAAGTGCTTCCATGTCAAGGATGCCGAGTTTCGCCCGTCGGGCCGCAGCGGGGTTTATGGCGGCTATCAATCGTGGGTTGACCGCCCTGGACGCTTCCGCTCGCTGGGTGATGGTCAGGTCGATTTCAGCGCGATCTTCAGCAAGATGGCGGCGAACGATTTTGCCGGCTGGGCCGTGCTCGAATGGGAATGCGCGCTCAAGCATCCAGAGGTCGGCGCGGCCGAGGGTGCGCCGTTCATCGCCAAACACATTATTCAAGTCACCGAGCGGGCCTTCGATGATTTTGCGGCAGGCGGCGCGGATCGAGCACTCAACAAACGCCTGATGGGGATTGCCTGATGACTATCGCACTTGACCGCCGCCAACTGCTCGCCGGGATGACTG